>JAJYJF010000073.1 GCA_021796375.1 Chloroflexota bacterium
GATCGACCTGCCCGAGCTCAGCCATGTGATCCAGTACGAGCCGCCGGAAGACCCTGAAGCGTACATCCACCGCGCCGGGCGCACCGGGCGGGCGGGCGGCAGCGGGACGGCCATCACCCTGGTGAACCCCCTCGAGGCGCAGTCCCTGCGGCGGATCGCGGCCCAGTTTAACGTGCCGCTCGAAGAACGCCCCGTGCCCAGCGAAGAAGAGGTCCAGCGCATCGTGGCGGAGCGGGTGATCGCCCTGCTCGAGGCGCGCGCCCGCGACCGCGACCGCCTGCAGGCGGAGCGCATGCAGCGCTTCATCCCCCTGGCGCGCACCCTCGGCGAAAGCGACGACGAGGCCGGCCTGGTGGCCATGTTAATCGATGACTTCTACCATGAAGCCTTCCATCCACGGGCGGCTGCGCCTGAGGAGCCGGATCCCGCGGCCCCGCGCCGGGGCGGGGAGGGCAGCCGGCAGGCGAGCGGGCCACGGCGCTCCCGCCGGCGCCGCCGGACCGGGTAAGCAGCGGCTGGGGGTGTTTCGGATCGGGCAGTACGGCCAGGGCAGGAACACTTTCCTGCCCTTTCTTAATTTCCCACCGGGTTTTCCCGGATGCCTTTCGGGAACTCCCCAGGTTGAGTTCTCGCTCCGTCCAGCCTAAAGTTGATTCTGAAACGCAGTTCAGGGAAACCGAAGGGTAGCCCCCCGGATTCTCAACCCACCACGGAGGATAGGATGGCAGTTAGACCGACCTGGAAACCCCATACCGAGCATGGGGACCTAAACACAAAAGAGCGGAAGGAGCTTCCCGACAGCGCGTATGCCTTCCCGAATCAGCGCAAGGAGCCGATTACGGATGCATCCCACGTAAAAAACGCCCTGGCCCGGTTCGACCAGGTGGATGGGGTGAGCGACGCCGATCGCGACCTGGCGTTCGCCAACCTCCAGAAAGCCGCCCAGCACTACGGCATCGACCTGGAAGAAAAGAGCTGGCGCGAGTTGGGGAAAAAGCCGCGCACCAAAAATCCTGCGCATAGCCGGTAAGGAACCGGGCGCGACTCTTGAACCCGGCAGCCGGCGCAGTTGCCCGGCGCCCAGGGGTGTTCGATGCCGCCTGAAAGATCCGCCCCGGGCGAAACGGCAGCGGCCGCGGTCTCTTGCGAGAAGGGAGGCCGTATGATAAAATCGGGTTGCTTTCAGGGCGCGTAGCTCAGTTGGTTAGAGCGCATGTATCACACACATGAGGTCGAGAGTTCAAGTCTCCCCGCGCCCACCTGAACCGCACAAGCAGGCAGAGACCCCTACGAGATTAATTTGGGGGTCCTCTCGTTTAAATGGCTCAGGCAGCGCCGGTCTCCGCCAATCGCGCTATAATCTTCCCAGGCTGTTCCACCAGCCGTATTTCACCGTCACCGCGTTTTTTACCAGCCAGGCCGGGGAGCAGCGTAGGCGCCCGGGCCCGGCATACTGAGGCAGGCATGCCGATCGCAAATCCGTTTGATTTCGATGGAAAGGTCGCCCTCGTCACCGGCGCGGGCAGGGGCATTGGGATGGGAATCGCGCGGCGGTTCGCTCAGGCGGGTGCGAGCGTCGCGCTTCACTATCACACCAGCAAAAATGGCGCGGAGCAGGCTGCGGGTGAGATCCGGGAGCAGGGGGGCGGGGCGCGCGCGATCCCGGCGGATCTCAACGATCCCCGGCAGGTTCAGGCGATGGTCGAGGAGGTTCGCTCCCAGTTCGGGAGGCTGGATATCCTCATCAACAATGCCGGGCAGTACGTCTCGGGGGACCTAATCGACTTGTCCATCGATGAGTGGGACCGGATCCTGCAGGCCAACCTGCGCAGTGCCTTTCTGTGCACCCAGGCGGCGGCAAAGCTGATGATCGCCCAATCCACGGGCGGCGCCATCATCAATATCGCCTCGGTCGAGGCGAGCTTCCCACTCCTGGGCCACAGCCATTATGCGGCCGGGAAAGCTGGCCTGCTTTCCCTGACCCGCTCGTCAGCCCTGGAGCTGGCGGCACACCGGATCCGGGTGAATGCGGTTTCGCCCGGACTGATTGAGCGGGACGGCCTCGAAGCAGACTGGCCGGAGGGGGTCCGCGCCTGGGAGCAAGCGGCTCCGCTGAAGCGGCTCGGGACCGCCCAGGAGGTAGCGGATGCCTGCCTGTTCTTCGCCTCCCCGAACGCGGGCTGGATTACCGGCGCGGCCCTGAACGTCGACGGGGGTGTTTCCGCCAGGCCGGCTTTTTGAGCGGGGAGCGCCGTCCCTCCACCGGTCCAGGCTCATGGGAGTGCCATGGCAGACGCGATTAACGTCCAAGAATTGATCGAAATCTTTGACCTGGAGCCGTTGGAGGTCGAAGGCGGCTTCTTCGCCCAGACCTACAAGAGCGGGGAACGCGCCCCGCAGGCGGGTTTGCCCGCCAGGTACCGCGGCCCGCATCCGATGGCGACGGCCATCCTGTACTTATATACCGCCGCCCCCGGCGGCTTTTCGGCGCTCCACCGCCTGCCCACCGACGAAATCTACCATTTCTACCTGGGGGATCCGGTCGAGATGCTGCTCTTGTATCCGCACGGCGAAAGCCAGAAGGTGATCCTGGGCTCCGACGTCCTGCACGGGCAGAGAGTCCAATTTGTGGCGCCGCGGGGAGTCTGGCAGGGCTCGCACCTTCTCCCGGGTGGGAAATTTGCGCTGGCGGGCACAACCATGGCGCCGGGGTTTGAAAATAGCGATTACGAAGGGGGAGAGCGAGACGCCCTGATCCAGCAGTACCCCCAGGAAGCGGGTTTGATCCGGGAGCTGACCCGGCCGGACGCGCCGCTATCGATGGGAAATCATTTTCTCCCTGCCCCTTGAGGGGCGAGGCCGGGGCTGGGGTGAATCGCCAGCTATTTGGGGGTACCCTCTAAGTCAGATCCTCAGTCATTTGTCTGTGAGGCAAATATCGGCTATGATTTAATCAGCTTGCCTGCATGCGGGCGCCGCACCTGCGCTCGCGAGGTGATTGGGTTCCGATCAATTACTGGTAAGGGGGCATTAATTCGATGAAAGCTTTGAAGATTATTGGTATTGCCGTTTTTCTGTTCGTGACATCCTGCACACCGCAAAGCCGGTACGTCCTCACCGGAGGGAAAACCCCTACCAGTACCGCGGGTGCCCAGCTGACCTCCTCCGTCCCTGGATACGCGACCCCTCCCGGGATTTCCACAGCTTCCCCGCAGCCGGTACCCAATACGGGCGGAAGCCCATCTCCGCAGTATCTCTACCCGCCTGAAAATGCCCGGTTCGTTTCATCCGAAACCACCCTGATCATCCGGTACGGACCCAAAATCAGCCCCGGCACCCTGGCCGCGTTCAACGTGTCGCTGCAGGGCGCGAAGACGGGCGCCCACGCCGGGAAGATCGTCCTGGCGGACGATCAGAAGACCCTCATTTTCAAACCGGATCAGCCCTTCGCACCCGGAGAGCAGGTCCAGGTGAAGATCGGCAGTCTGAATCCAGGCGCGGGGAGCGCCTTCGGGCCGATGGCATACACGTTTACGGTGGCCGAGAAGGAAAAACCCGGCACCGTTGCCTCGACCACCATCCCGACCGCGCAGCCCGAGGCCGCGTTCCCGGAGCTCCTCACCGTGCCGCAGGACATTCCCCACTTCACCGTTTCCAAGACCTCGCCGGACCAGGGGGAGGGGGACATCTTTATCGCTCCCTTCTACTGGAATGCGTCGACGCTTGGGTCGTACCTGTTGATCCTGGATAACCAGGGCCAGCTGGTATATTACCAATCCATGGCGGATAATTTTGCGGCCTTCGATTTCAAGGCCCTGCCAGGCGGATACCTGACGTATTTTAACCAGAAGGATTCCACCCACTACCTGCTGGATTCCCATTATCAGGTGGTTGGAAGCTACCAGGCCGGCCTGGGGTACACCTCGGATCTGCATGATTTCCTGCGGATGACCGATGGCTATACTCTGCTGCTGGCCTACGACACGATCACCATGGACATGTCGAAGGTGGTGCCCGGCGGGAACCCGAATGCGGATGTGACGGGCCTCATCCTCCAGGAGATGGATCCTTCCGGGAACGTGATCCTCAACTGGCGCAGCTGGGATTATTTTTCGTTCGCGGATACGACCGTCAGCCTGACCGACGCGCAAATCGATTGGGTGCATGGGAATGGGCTCGCGCTGGCAAACGACGGGAATATCCTGCTCTCCAGCCGCAACCTCTCGGAGATCACCAAGATCAACCGGCAGACCGGCGCCGTGATGTGGCGCTTGGGAGGGAAAGCCAACCAGTTCAAGTTCGTCAATGACGGCGGTTTTTCTTACCAGCACGACATCAGCGAGCTTTCGAACGGAGACATCATGGTGTTCGACAACCACGGCACCGATCAATCCCCCACACCCTCCCGGGCGGTGGAGTACAAGCTGGACGAGGTCAAGATGACCGCGACCAGGGTCTGGGAATACACCCACCAACCGCCCATTTTCACCGATTACATGGGGCTGGCCGAGCGGATGACCGACGGAAACACGTTTATCGCCTGGGGGGATGATGTGGTTACCAACGGGTACGCGGCGGGCTCGGTCACGGAGGTGAACCCGCAGAACCAGATCGTCTTTGAAATGACGTTTGACCGGCCCTTCGTCAGCTACCGCGCCATGCGCGCCCCCTGGCATGGATCCCCGCTCACCCCACCGGCGCTGGCCTACAGACAGGAGGGGAACAACCTGCTGCTGGGGTACTCCTGGAATGGTGCGACGGACGTCGCCTCGTGGACCGTTTATGGCGGGAGCTCGCCCAGCGCATTGAAGCAGGTCGACGAAAAACAAAAGTCAGGTTTCGAAACCCAGTCCACCCTGACCAACCCGCCGTCTCAGGAATGCTACTTCCAGGCAGCCGCGATCGATCAGAATGGGAAGGAAATGGCCCGGTCCCCGGTGATCTCCACCGATCCTGTGGCCTGCCCGCTCTCCTAGCAGCCCGCCGCGCTTTCGGGGCGAAGCTTTCGGACCGAAAGCACCCTTAAGTCGGGGCGAGCGCGCGCTTCATCCCGGTCCTCCTGGTTTCGGCAGGCAGATGGACCGGGCTTCCAGATGGGCCATCCCAGGGGCGAACTCGCTCACCTCGTATTCCACCGTCTCCGGATTGGCCCCCGCCTCCCGGACCTCGCTGGCGATCTGGCCCTCAAGCGCCTCCCGGGCGAATTCCATCGCCTGCGGATAATCATCAAAACACTCCTGCCGGTCCGCCACCCGGGCGAAATAACCGGTCACACTCGACCCTTCGGTCCGCGGGAACACGGAGGCTGTCTTGCGGATAATTACATTCCCGACCACCGCCCCAATCGCGTTCGCCACCTCGTAATATTGGGGGAGGATAAACTCCGTCCCCAGCGCCCGGGCCACATCCGGAAGAAAGACCCTCGCCGGGGCGCCAATCCCGATCATTGGCACCTTCAGGAACAGCTTGCAGCCCAGGTACGGGTCTCCGCCGCTCAGGTTCTCCTCGAAGAGCCAGCGGTCGAGGTCGTGGCTGCGAAAAGAAAGCGCTTCATCGGAGAGAGATTTGTGGCTTAAGTACTGGATGATCTCGCCGGCGATCCTGCGGGTCATCTCGGCTCTCACCCGCCGGGCGAACGCCAGGGCGCTTTCCCCCCAAATGCTCGCCGCGGCCGCGGCGGCGAGCCCCGCGATTTCAGCGTTCCAGGGCGTAAAATCGCCGGTGACGTGCATCAGATCCGTGGGGGTCAGCCCCGCGCGCTCGATAATGCCCTGGCTGATCAGCTCCTCCTGATCGATCAGCACGGGAGACTTCGCGCCGACCTCCTTCACGAGCTGGCGCATCCGCTGCGGACCCGAGCGAAGCAGCTCCAGCGCTTTACGGGTTTGAGGATTGGCGATCGGGTGGTTCGGCTCGCGGCGGAAAATCCAGTATTCGATTTCATCCGAGTAGCGCAGCTGGCCTTTTGAATTCAGCCAGCCCGCCAGCTCTGCCCGGACTTCCGGGTAGTCGTGGCAGAGATGGGCAAGCGGCAGAACCCGCTCCGGTCCGATTTTCAGGGTTCGATTCAGATCGAAACTGATCTGGCTGTCTCCTCCTAGGCCGAACGAGCGGGCGTGAACGGTCCGGACGCAGGTGCGGTACTGTCCGATGGTCGCGGCGTTCTGCAGGGCTTTGATCTCGCCCCGGTCCACAACGATCAGGTCCGTGGTCGTGCCGCCCATATCTACCACCAGGGCCGCCTTCGCCCCGGCAAGAAACTGCCCACCCAGGGCGCTGGTCGCGGGCCCGGAATGGATGATCTCCACCGGCCGTTTGCGGGCGTACCCCGCCCTCACAATGGATGCATCCCCGCGCATCATCATCACCGGGCAGCGGAC
The DNA here is from genome assembly GCA_021796375.1 of Chloroflexota bacterium. GTDB lineage: Bacteria > Chloroflexota > Anaerolineae > Anaerolineales > Anaerolineaceae > JAJYJF01. The sequence continues at coordinate 6,381 of JAJYJF010000073.1, forward strand.
CCCTTTTTGGACCAGCATCTCTTCCACCGCGGTGATGAACTCCTGTACGTTGGCGAGCAGCGAAGCGTTCAGGCTGGCCGTGGTTGCCCGGCGGATTGAATCGAGCTCGCTGGAGAGATGGTGAGCCTGGATGACCGGCAAGGAGGTCAGCCCGGAGACAATTTCCGCCGAGCGTTCCTCGTGCTGCGCGTTGGCCGGGCCGGCGTAGGATGCGATGGCGAAGGCGTCGACTTCGGTTTTCCACTGGTTGGCCGCGCGGGCGAGCCCGGCTTCGTCCAAGGGGATTTCCTCAACGCCGTCCAGATTGTGGCGCCCGCCGATGAAAAAGTACCGGGGAGTGCCAAACTGCCTGTGAAAGTTGAATTTAGCCACCAGGTCGGGGTCGTATCCGAGCAGCATTAACGCGACCGGCCGGCGCTTTCCCTCTGCGATGGCGTTGGTCGCCAGGGTGGTGGAGAGAGAGACCAGTTTAATCGCCGCCGGGACGCCGGGAATCAGGTCGTCCAGAATCTGGGAGATGCAGATTTTGAGGTCGTGATGGGTGGTCAATACCTTGCGCGACCGCACCACCTGCCTGGTTTGCGGGTCTAAAAGCACGCCATCGGTAAAGGTCCCACCGGTATCGATGCCTAAATAAAGAGAAGCGGGAAGGTTATCCATATCTGTTTGATCAATGCGCGTTGAGAGCATCCGTGTTTTCCGAAATATTCATGTGAAGCGAGCGGAGCGCCGGGCTGTTCGGAGTGGACTTTCAAGCGAGCGCGTCGGCCAGCCAGGTGGTCACTTCTGCTTCCGTGGGAACCCTGCCCCCGCAGACCAGCTTCTCGTTGATCACCAGCCCGGGCGTTGCCAGGATGGGGTATTTCTGGATCTCTGGCCAGGCGGTCACCTTCACGATGACCGCGTCGACACCCAACCCTGCCACCACCTTGCGGGCCACCCGCTCGACGTTCTGGCAGTTCACGCAGCCCGATCCCAGTACTTTAATGGTTAACATACATTTTCTCCGTTCGTTACGATGCGGATGAATTACGGGCACTGGATCACACCCTGCGCCCACAGGCACCCTCCGCAGGTCGGGAAGGTGTTGCCAAAGCAGTCTTCCTCGTTCTTTTCCGCGAGATCGCAGGTGCCGCACATGCTGCATGGGGAAAAATCGAACTCCTCCACCCGCTGGCGAAAGGCGACATATTCGGCCGATTCCCAGAGCTCCCTCAGGCTGTGGGAGCGAATGTTGCCCAGGGTGTAGCGCCGGATGGTCCTCACCCGGTCGTACAGGTAGCTGGTATAGCTGTGGATGAGCGCCAGGCAGGGCGAAAGCTCGCCATCCCAGCCGACCGCGGTGGCCCCGCGGCTGATGAAGGGGCAGCGGTTCGCCGGCCGGTTCAGGCGCTGGTCTCCAACGCGAATATTCGCGTAGTTCTGAAAAATATGGTTCAGGGGATCCCGCGTGCGCGCATTCACATCCATCCACGGCAGCTCGATCTGCGGCGAGAGCGATGAGTTTCGACCCGGCTCCTGGCTCAGCGACATCTGGTACAGGGTTTCATCGCCGTGCTCGCGCGTATAGGGGAGCAGGTTGGTGATCATGTAGCGCGTTGCCCCCACCCGGCTGCTCAGGCGCAGGAGCGCTGGCAGGTCGGCGATGTTGCGCCGCATGGCGACGAAAGCGATCCCCAGCTCGGTCCTGGGCCCCTGGATTCGCTGCGCGATCTCGTGAAACCGGGCCAGATTATCCAGGATGCCCGGCAGCACGTCCGCCAGGCGCACATCCAGATAGCTCTGGGCCGAAGCGCCGTCCAGAGAAACCCACAGCCGGTCCAGACCGGCTTCGATCAATTCCCTGGAGAGCTTGGGCCGCAGCAGGGTCCCGTTGGTGATCAGCTCCACCCGCGCGCCGCTGGCTTTGGCCCGCGCGACCATGTCGACGATGCGCGGGTGCGAGAGGGGTTCCCCGAAACCGCCGAAGGAAACGGTGGGAACTGGATCAAACGCGGTGATTCCGTCGATGATGCGAGCGAATGTCTCCGCGCTCATGCTGC
>JAJYJF010000074.1 GCA_021796375.1 Chloroflexota bacterium
TGCGCATGCTCGCCCGCATCATCGGGGAGGCGCACCGCTGGGGGCTGCCGGTGATGGCTGAGATGCAGCCGGGCGGGTTCGATGCCGGGCCGGGCTTTTTTACGACCGAAAATGTGGCCGTCTCCGCCCGCATCGCGGCCGAGCTGGGCGCCGATTGGGTGAAGGTCCCCTACACGCCCGAGTTCGGGCGGGTGGTGGAGAGCTGCTACGTTCCGGTGGTCATCCTGGGCGGGGCGAAGGCCAGCCAGGAGGATGCGGTGCTGGCCGCGGCCCAGGGCGCGATCGCCGCCGGGGCGGCGGGGATCGCCATCGGCCGCAACATCTTCCAGGCCGATGACCCGGCTGCCGCCACCCGGGCGCTGGCCCGCATCGTCCATCCCGCCGGCAGGTGAAAGCAACCATTAACAACCCGGATTGCGGGACATTTTCGGGACCGGACGCATGATCGATACCATCCTCGGAATAGACATCGGGACGTCTTCCGCCAAAGCCGTGCTCTACGACCTGGACGGCCGCGAGGCAGCCAGCGCCAGCCGGGCATATGCCCTATCCACCCCCCGGCCGGGCTGGGTGGAGCAGGACCCGGAAGCGGTCTGGCGGGCGCTCCTGGAGGTGCTCGGCGAGATCGTCCGCCGCTCGGAAGGGCGCCGGATCCTGTCCCTGGCGATCGCCGCTCAGGCGGGCTCGATCATCCCGGCCGATGAGAACGGCGACCCGGTCTACCCGATGATCACCTGGCTGGACGGCCGCAGCCAGGACCTGATCCGGCGCTGGTACGCGGATGGGACGGCGGACGCCATCCGCCGGCAGAGCGGCTGGCTGCCCTTTCCCGGGCTGCCCCTGCCCTCCATCGGCTGGCTGCGGGAGAACCGGCCCGAGGTTCACGCCGCCGCGGTGCGCTACCTGGGCGTCGCCGACTTCCTCATCCACCGGCTAACCGGCGTTTTTGCTACCGATCTCTCCGCGGCGACTGAGATGCTGCTCGTGGACCTGAAAACCGGCGGCTGGAGCCCTGAGCTGTGCGCGATCGGCGGGGTTAATCCCGCCCTGCAGGCCGAGATCGGCTGGGCCGGCCGCCCGGTTGGCGCCGTCAGCCCGGCGGTCTGCCGCCAGACCGGCCTGCCGGAAGGCACGCAGGTCATCGCGGGAGGCAACGACCAGCCCTGCGCCGGGCTGGCCATGGGCATGACCGCCCCGGGAAAGGTGATGCTCTCCACCGGCACGGCCTGGGTCTTGATGAGCGTGGCGCGGACCCCCGAGATCGCCTCCGTCCCGGCCTGGGTCAACCTGTACTATCACGCCGCGCCGCACGCCTGGATTGCCGGGCAGCTGGTGGGCGGCTTTGGCGCCACGCTGGACTGGTGGCTGCACCAGCTCTGGCCGGGCGAGCAGGATCCGGGTATTTCATATCAATTTTTAAATGAGGCGGCCCGCAAGAGCCCCCCGGGCAGCCGCGGCCTGCTCTTCCTTTCGCTGAGCGGCCCCTCCCAGATCCCCAACGCCAGGCCCAACGGCGGGTTTGTCGGCATGGAGCTGGCTCACACCCGCGACGACATGTGCCGGGCGGTGCTGGAGGGCTGCGCGTTTGAGGTGGGCTGGGCGCTGGCCGAGCTGCGCGCCTCCGGGATCCCGGTGGAGGAGCTGTGGCTGGCAGGCGGGGCAAACCGCAGCCCGGTCTGGCCGCAGATCCTGGCGGATGTGGCCGGGATGCCCATCCGCATCGCCAGTGAGGTGGACTGGGCGGCGCTGGGGGCGGCCGTCCTGGCCGGCTGGGGGGCCGGGGCATTCCCCAGCCTGGAAGAGGGGATCGCACGCGTCCAGCCGCCCGCCCGGCAGCTGGAGCCGGACCCTTCGCGCGCCGAGTTTTATGCCGCCCGGCTGGCGGTTTACCAGCGCCTCTCGCGGGCGGTCAGCGCCGGCTGAGGCGGGTTCGGGTGATTTTTCAGGTTTGAGTTTCGGTTAACCGAGGAGGGATCCGTGCAGGAATGCAGTCTTAACCGGCCGGCGGTGGCCATGATCAAAGAGGCGATCGCCCACGCCGACGAGTACCAGATCAAATCCTGGCGGGCGAAATGCGGCAGCACCCTGGTGGATATGGGCCTCACCTGCCCGGGAAGCTGGAAAGCCGCCCAGGTGTTTGTGGAGGCGGGTTTTGGCGGGATGGGCCGGGCCGCATTTGGCCGGTTTGATCTCGGTGCGTACACCCTTCCCACGATCGACGTCTGGGTGGACCACCCCGTCCTGGCGGTGGTCGCCTCGCAGGCGGGCTGCTGGCCGCTGGGGGAGGGCGAGTTCGCCGCCATCGGCTCGGGGCCCGCGCGCGCCGCGGCGCTGGCCGACCGCTGGTCCGGGCACGGCTACCACGACGCCCACGCCGAAGAGGTTGTGGTCCAGATCCAGACCCCCAGCGTGCCGCCGGACGAGGTGTGCCTGAACGTGGCCGATCTCTGCCACCTCCCCCCCGAGAAGGTGTACGTCGTCTTTGCGCCGACCGCCTGCCTGGTCGGTCACGTCCAGGTGGCCTCGCGCACCGTCGAGCAGGTGATGATCAAGCTCTTCCTGCGCGGCTTCGACATCCACAAGGTGCTCCACGGGTTTGGGACCGCGCCGGTCGCTCCGCTGGTCAAGGACGAGGTCGAGGCGATGGGCCGGGCAAACGACTGCCTCTTCTACGGCGCGACGACCGTGCTGTACGCCGACCTCCCGGACGAGGCGATCGAGCCCGTGCTCAAGAGCTTCTGCTACGACGTCAACGCCGGCGAATACTGGGGGGTGCCGTTTGCCCAGGTGTTCCGCAAGTTCAACTGCAACTGGCACGAGGTGCCCGATCTGCTCGACTCGCCAGCGAAGGTGATTATCAACAGCCTGCAGACCGGCCATTCGTTCGCCGGCGGGCAGATCAATCCCGAGGTCCTGCAGCGCTCGTTTTTTGGGAGCCGGTAGAAACACCGGCCAGGCAGGGAGGAAGATGGCGATCGACACCTTGAACATGCATGAGCTCGCGCGGCGGGTCTCTTCCGTATCGCACGCGCTGGCAGAACAGCAGACCCGGTTCCTGGCAGACCTGATCTCGATCCGCAGCTACACCGGTGAGGAGCGGCCGGCCGTCGACCGGACCCTGGAGGAGCTGCGCCGGATCGGATGCGAGGAGGTCTGGATGGACTCGGCCGGGAACGCGCTGGGGCGCATCGGGCACGGCTCGCGGGTGATCCTGTACGATGCCCACCTGGACACCAACCAGGTGGCCGACGCCTCAGAGTGGCCAAGCCCGCCCCTCCAGCCGACGATCGACCCGGCCCGCAATGCCATGCACGGCCTGGGCGCGTCGGACTGCAAGGGCGGCGTGGCGGCGATCGTCTACGGCGCGGCGATCCTCAAGGCGCTCGAGCTCAGCGGCGATTTCACCCTGCTGGTGATGGGCGCCACGCTGGAAGAGGATGCCGAGGGGTTTGCCCTGCGCTCGCTGGTCGAGCGCGACGGCGTCCGGCCGGACGCCGTCCTGCTGGCCGAGGCGACCGACCTCAGCCTGCGCCGCGGCCAGCGCGGCCGCTGCGAGGTGCGCGTCCGCACCCGGGGGCAGGCGGCGCATGCCAGCCAGCCCCAGATGGGCGAGAACGCCATCCTAAAAATGCTGCCGGTCGTCTCCGCGCTCGAGGCCATGAACGCCAGCCTGCCCGCGCATCCCTTGTTCGGCCGGGGGAACCAGGTGGTCACCATGATCGAAGGACCCCACACCCCCAACTCGGTGCCGTCGTGGTGCGAGGTGACCGTCGACCGGCGCATGGTGCCCGGCGAGACCATGCAGACCGTCCTCGAGGGCATCCGCCGGGCCGTCGAGCCCCTGGATGCCGCCGCGGCGGTCCCCGACCAGCCGGTTCTGACCCACACCGGGCTGCGGCTGGATGGGCCGAGCTACTACCCGGGCTGGCTCCTCGAGGAGGACCACCCCCTGATCCAGGCCGGCCAGGCGGCGTGCGGGGCGCTCTTCGGCGAGCGGCCCGCGCTGGGCGTCTGGCGCTTCAGCACCGACGGCACCTACTCCGCCGGGGCGGCCGGCATCCCGACCCTGGGCTTCGGCCCCGAGGAAGAACAGTACGTGCACACCGCCCAGGACCAGGTGAACCTTGAAAAGCTGCGCAAAGCCGCAGAGTTTTATGCCCTCTTTCCCCTGCTCTACCAACCTTAGCCGCTCGTTGAAAAGGAGAACCCGTTCATGAACACCAAGCTCTTCCAGAAAGATTTTATCTGCACCCCGGATTGGTCCGTCGAAGACCTCAACACCATGCTGGATCTGGCCATGCGTCTGAAGGAAGATTTCAGCATGGGAATGATCCACGACCAAATCCTGCGCGCGAAAACCCTCTACATGCTCTTCTTCGAAGAGAGCACCCGCACCCGCAACTCCTTCGAGACCGGGATGACCCAGCTGGGCGGCCACGCTATCTGGCTGACCCCCAAAGCGACCCAGATCGGGCACGGCGAGAACGCCAAGGATACCGGGATCGTGCTCAGCTCCTACGGGCACGGGATCGCCATCCGCGACTGCCGCACGGGGATCGGCAATAAGTACCTGTACGAGATGGCCGAGTACGCCGATGCGCCCATCATCAACATGCAGGACGACGTCGATCACCCCTGCCAGGCGATGGCCGACCTGATGACCATGATGGAGCTGTTCGGACGGGACCTGCGCCGCCGCAAGTTCGTCATCTCGTGGACCTACGCGCCAAAATACGTCCGCCCGCTGTCGGTTCCGCAGTCGCTGGTCTGGCTGATGCCCCGCTTCGGCATGGACGTCACCCTGGCCTATCCCGAGGGATACCACATGATGCCGAACGTGATGGAAAAGGCGCGCGCGTTCGCCGACGAAGCTGGCGTCCAGCTCACCGAGACGCACGATATGGCCGAAGCTTTTGACGGGGCCGATTTCCTCTACGCGAAGTCTTGGGGACCGATCATGGTGACCGAGGACGAGGCCAAGGTCGAGGCGATGAATGACCAGCACAAGGACTGGAAGGTCTCCCAGAAGATGATGGACCTGGCGAAGAAGAGCGCGGTATACATGCACTGCATGCCGATCGACCGCGGCCACGAGGCCGACGACGATGTCATCGACGGGAAGCAGTCGATCATCTACAAGCAGGCGGAAAACCGGCTGCACATCCAGAAGGCCTTGATGGCCCTCACCATGGGCGGCCGCGCCTGAGAGACCCCTTATGAGCAAGATACCGACGCTTTTTATCACCCACCGCGGCCAGTTTCACCAGCAGGCAGCCCTGGATGCCGCTCCGCAGGACCTGGATATCACCATGCTGCGCACGCCCACCCGGGAGCAGGTCCTGGAGCTGGTCGCCGGGAAGGAGTTCTTGATCACCGAGCGCTCGGGGATCATCGACGCCGAGGTGATCCGGGCCGGAAAGAACCTGCGCCTCATCCAGCGCCTGGGCTCCCAGACCCAGGATATCGACCTGGAGGCTGCCCGCGCCGCCGGGATCCCGGTGTGCACCCTGCCCATCCGCACCTGCATCAACGTCGCCGAGCACCTGCTCATGCTGATGCTGGGGGTCGCCCGGCGCAGCTCCGAGCTGCAGCAGATCATGCTGAGCGGCGAGAGCTTCGGCAAAGAGCCAACCCGCTGCACCGAAGACACCTTCGGCTACAACTGGTCCGGGGTGCAGGAGATTCGCACGATCTGGCAGTCCACGGTCGGGATCCTGGGGATGGGTGAGATCGGGTTCGAGCTGGCTCGCCGGCTGCGCGGGTTTGATTGCACGGTGCTTTACAACAAGCGCAGCCGCCTTCCCGCGAAAACCGAGAGCGAGCTGAACGTGCGCTACGCCGCCAGGGACGAGCTGGTCTCCACCAGCGACTTTGTGGTTTCCATGCTGCCTCTGCTGCCCGAAACCGCGGAATCCCTCGACCAGGCCTTCTTCGATCGAATGAAACCGGGGGCGTGCTTTATTTGCGCCGGCGGGAGTGGAACGATTAACGAGCAAGACCTGGCCAGGACCATACGGAGCGGCAAGCTGTTTGGGACCGGGGTGGATAACTATACCTGGGAGCCGGTTCGCAAAGACTGCCCGCTGCTGGATCCCGCGCGGGATGTGAAAGCCAACGTCATCCTCACGCCGCACGTGGCGGCCGGCGCGGTGCCCAGCTCGCAGAAGGATCTGCGGGTGGGCGATTACCGGAACGTGCTCCACCTGCTCCAGGGCGAGCCGCTGGAATACCGGATCGCCTGAAATTTAAAGAATAAACCATGGTTCATCCGAAAGGTCATTTTCGGATGAACCATGGTCATGGATGCTTTTTTGGTCAAGCCCCCACCCCTGCTGTCCCCGCCCAAGAGCTCTGGTTTTGATGATCTATTCTGCGGGAAGGGGCTGGCGGATGGGTTGAACAAAAAAATCCCTTCAAAGCCGCGATGAACCCAAATTATTGATTTGGGTTCCAGCCTTGGCGAACAACTACGTCAGGAAGGTGATTTCCTCGGCCGGGCCGACCGGCGCTTCTTCCGGCCTGCCGCCCGCCATCAAAAAGCCGATCCGGTTCAGGTTGGTCTCGGCCGCCGGGCGGGTTTCCACAATCTGGCCTTCATAGATCACGCTGATCGCGTCGCTGAGCGCCATGATCTCATCCAGCTCGGACGAGATGATCAAAACGGCGCAGCCCTGGTCGCGCGCCTGGACTATCTGGCGGTGGATGAAGCTGGCGGCGCCCACGTCCAGACCGCGGGTCGGCTGCATCGCGATGAGGACTGACGGGTTCCCGCCCAGCGCCCGGGCCAGGATGACCTTCTGCTGGTTGCCGCCGGAAAGCTTCTTGGCTTCCACCCCGGCTCCCGGGGCGCGGATGTCGAATTTCTCCATCAGCTGTTCGGCGCGGGCTTCCATCCGCCTGAATTTGCGCCAGCCGCGGTCCGCGTACGGGGGCAGCTCGAAGTTCTCGATGAGCAGGTTATCCGTGATGCTCAGCCCCAGCACCAGCCCTTCGGTCTGCCGGTTTTCCGGGATATGCTCGATGCCGGATAGAATCCGCTCCGCCGTCCTGGCCCGGGAAATGTCCTGGTCTTTCAGCAGGATGCGCCCCTGATCCAGGACGCGCAGGCCCATGATCGCCTCGACCAGGGCCTGCTGGCCGTTGCCGTCCACGCCGGCGAGCCCGTGGATTTCACCCGCGCGCAGGGCCAGGGTGAATCCGTTCAGCTTGGTAATGTTCAGGTCATCCCGGGCGACCGCGCCTTCCACGGATAGGACCGCGCCGGCGGGCTGGCATTCGCTTTTTACGATGGTCAGGTCGATCGTCTGCCCCACCATGGATTCGGCCAGCTCGGAGATCGTGGTCTCGGGGGTGTTGAACGTCCGCACCACCCGGCCGCGGCGCATCACTGTTACCCGGTTGCTGACCTTCATCACCTCTTTCAGCTTGTGGCTGATGAAGATGATCGTGACGTGATCTTCCTGGAGCTTCTCGATGAGCTTGAACAGCTCCTCGGTCTCCTGGGGGATCAGCACGGCGGTGGGCTCATCCAGAATCAGGATCCGCGCCCCGCGGTAGAGCGCCTTGATGATCTCCACCTTCTGCTGCTGGCCGACGGTGAGCTTGCCGACCCTGGTCGCCAGCGGGACGTTGAGCCCCAGGTCGTCGGCGAGCACCTTGACGCGCTGCATGGATTCCGCGAGGTTCAGCAGCGGGTAGCGCTCCGGCCGGAGGCCCAGCACGATGTTCTCGATCACCGAGAAGGTGGGCACCAGCATGAAGTGCTGGTGGACCATCCCGATGCCGAAAGCCATCGCGTCCTGCGGGGTCCGGATTCGGGCGGGCTTGCCGCCGACCAGGATCTCCCCTTCATCCTTTTGATACAGCCCGTAAACCACCTTCATCAGGGTGGATTTCCCCGCGCCGTTTTCGCCCAGCAGGGCGTGGACTTCGCCGGCGTTGATTTTGAGGTCCACCTGGTCGTTGGCCAGCACCCCGGGGAATTTCTTGACGATTCCCCGCAGCTCGAGGATGACCGCCGGCCCCGCGTCCGGGGCGGTTTGAGAGGCGTTTGCCTTGAGGGTCTCGTTCATGGCTTATCCCTCTTCCATAAACGGCGAGCCGCTGGCGGCGGGCCCGCGGGCGTTGCGCATGAAAAGCACCAGGGCCAGAAGGGTGATCAGGTAGGGGAGCATCATCAGCAGCTGGTAGGGCACCTGAACCCCGTAGGCCTGGAGCCGGATCTGGAACGCGTCGCCCAGGCCAAACAGGATCGTGCCCAGGAAGGCGCCGATCGGGTTCCAGCGCCCGAAGATGATGGCCGCAAAGGCAATAAACCCGCGCCCGGCGGACATATTCTCCTGGAAGGCGTTAATGTTCGAAGCGCTGACCAGCGCGGAGCCGCTCATC
>JAJYJF010000075.1 GCA_021796375.1 Chloroflexota bacterium
GAAACCCCGGGCGACTTTTACCACCCCAACCAGCACCTGCATGAAGAACAGGATGGCGGCGCCGGTAGCCGCGGTCAGGATGACGCGCTCGTTCCGCTCCCGCCGCCAGGCGGAGACCAGCAGCCACGCGACCGAAACGCTGGCGGCGGCGGAGAGCAGCCAGTGAGTCAGCTCGAGCACGAGCAGCGGCAAGATGCGGGCCAGAGCGCCGGCACAAAACGGCCAGCCCGAGCAAGCCGGCGCCGGGCCAGATTCGGCCAGGAAGACGCCGCTGACCATCACGAGGACGACGCTGGCCGCCGCGAACAGGCTCAGGCGGCCGAAGCGAGTCTTGAAAGCGACCCCGCCACGGGCAGCCTCTCCCGCGGGCGCCAGGAAGCTGGCCACGGCGGCGACCAGCACGAAGCTCTGCACCCCGACCGCGAGCGCCAGGTGGACCGCCCCCAGGGCAGCCGGGCTTCTCAGCAGAACACTCGCGGCTCCCAGGCCGGCTTCAATCACCGTCAAGGCAAGCGCCGCGAGCAGCATCTTGCGGACCCGCCTCGCGGACGGCGTGAGAAAAGCCAGGAGAGCTGACGCCAGGATCAGCAGCCCGGAGATCAGCGCCAGGGCCCGGTGCAGGAATTGGGTCTGCGCGGAGAGCCCCGCGGGGATCGACCACTGCCCGTAACAGGTAGGCCAATCCGGGCAGGCCGTCCCTGCCCCGCTGATGCGAACCAGAAAGCCGAAAACGATCAATAAAAACGTAAAGATCGACGCCGCCAGAATCCAGTAGCGCAGCGATTTTCTCGAGTAATCTTCAAGTTTTCCCAATAATTGCATGTTTTAGCCTGCCCTTTCCCCCAATGGTTTGGATTGCTTCAGGAAGATCCCGCCTCCTCGTCTTGCGGGGCGTTCTCCCCACTGGCCGCGGCCTGATCCGCTTTACCCGCGCCCTCCCAGACCCGCTGGCGGCGGAACCAGAGCGGGTAGCCGATCAGGGCGATGGCGGCGAATGAAAACCACTCCACCGCATACCCGAGGTGCGGCCCGTCGGAAAGGTCGATCTGGGGAGCCTTGGCGTACGGAGGGCTCGACTGGGCGGAACCGGGAATCTCCTGGATGTAATAAGGCAGGAGCTGCTCCGGGACCTGGGCCTGAATCTTCTGAACCGCCACGCTGCTCCACAGATCTTGCGGCCTGGCCTGGCCCCCGGTCGCCGGGATCCCCGCGCCGCCCGCGGCCTGCCCCTGGAGGACCATGCCGCGGACCGTGACCGCGCCAGAGAGATCGAACTGGCTCCAGGTCGAACGCGAAAGGTCGGAGTAGGGGATCCAGCCCCGGTCGACGAGCACCGCCTGGCGGCCTCCCTGGATCACCAGGGGCGTGAGCAGGTCGATGCCGAGCTGGCCGTTGTAAACCCGGCTGCCGAGCGCAACCTGGTGGGCAAAATCATAGGACCCAGTCGCCACCGCGGTCCGGAATTCCAGCGCGGATGGCTGGCCGGATAAATTTGCGGGGTTCAAGGAGATGGCCGGAGCAGACATGCGGCGTTCCAGGAGCGCATTCTGCGCCCGCCGCTGGGAAAGCCGGTCCAGCTGCCAGAAGCCCAGCCGCACGAAGACCGCCGCGAGGAGCAGTACCCCGAGGCTGGCGAGGATCCAGCGCGGCGAAAACCTGTTTTTTCGAGACTCTTTCATCATGAACGGCTAACCGGGCTTATTCCCCTCGCCCGCGTCGCCCCCGGCCTCTGAATGTCCGGGGAGGAGGCTGTTCAACCAGGCCGCTGCCAGCCAGGTTTCAGCCTGGGTAGGCGTCAGGTTGCGCCGGTCGTAGACGACGACATCGCCGGCTTCCCGGAGAGAAATCAGGGCTACCTGCATCGGCTGTTCTCCGGATACAAAATGATTGAGAAATTCGTCGCGGTTCATGGCATGGTCATCGTAATCGAGGATGACCAGGTCGGGCTGCAGCTCATCTACCGCGTTCAGCGTCAGCTCCATCGTCGTGGTGACCGCGACTACCCGGGCTGCGCCGCCCCAACGGCGTTGAAACATGTTTTTTAGGCCCTTCCCGAAGAGAGGATTGGCAGAGGCGATCAGAACCCGCCCCGTTGTTTCCTTTACGATTTTCCCCATGCCTAGCACCACTGCCTGACTTTCAAATTTCAGGGGCTTTTTTCAGCCCGCGGGTTAACTGTATCAAAATCATCCCGGCCTGTCATTAACCGCAGGACAGAAGGTGGGTTAAAACGCGGGACCGTAGGGGTGATTCCAAAATCACCCCGGCTATGCGAATTTAACGATGGAAACCAGCCCCTCGACCGGGGGCTGCCCCTGCCGCCTTGCTCCCGGCGGTCGGTCGGCCTGCCTTTTGTGGATCTCCCCCTGCCTCCAGGTCGCCTAATTCACCTTCTGGATCAAACCCATCTGGATCGCTTTGCTGACCGCCTCGGTACGGTTTGAGGCTTCCAGCTTTTCCAGAATGTGGCGGATGTGCGTCTTGACTGTATTTTCAGAGATGAAAAGCTGCGATCCAATCTGGTTCGTCGTCATCCCCTCCGCGAGGCAGGCAAGCACCTCCAGCTCGCGGTCGCTCAGCGGATTGTTTCCGCCGCTGGATGGGCCGTGGGTCAGAGCCCGCAGCACCGTCCCGGTCACGTCCGGGCTGAGGATGGATTTCCCGTCGACCATTAAATTAATCGACCGGCGCAGCTCCTCCGGCTCAGTATCTTTGAGCAGGTACCCGTTCGCGCCCGCGGAAAGCGCCCCTAGCAGGTCATCCTCCTGTTGGGAGATGGTCAGCATCAAAATTGGCAGCTTGCATTTGCGCTCGCGCAGCTCCTGAACGGTCTGGATCCCATCCATCACCGGCATATTCACATCCAGGAGGATGATATCCGGGGAGCTGCTCTCGATGACCGCGAGCGCCGAACGGCCGTCCCCGGCCTCTCCAACCACCTGGAACTCAGGGACATCCGTCAGCAGGCTGATCAAACCGCGGCGGAAGAGGACGTGATCATCGACAACCACCAGGCGGACTTTTTTATTCATACCGGTGCCTCCTCAATTCGGTAAGGCAGGCGCAGCCGGATCTTCGTGCCCCCCTCCGGGGAGCTGATGATCTGGAAATCCGCGCCGATCATCTCCGCGCGCTCACGCATCCCGCGCAATCCATATTGCGATATCGTCGGTACGTCTTCAGGGGAGAACCCCTGCCCGTCATCGGATATTTCCAATATCAAATCATCGACCCAGCGCCGCAGCGCGACGTCAACCTTCGTGGCCCGGGCATGCTTGCGAATGTTGCTGAGCGCCTCCTGGATCACGCGGATCAGCTGGGCCTGGATTTCGGGCGGCAGCCCGACGGCTCCGGGTTCGATCTCCAGGTGGGTGGAAACCTCCGTGGCTCCTTCGAAGTCTCTGACCATCTGGCCCAGCCATTCCCCCAGGTTTGCCTGGGGGGTCACCCGCAAGTTATCGATCGCCTGGCGGGTGTCCAGATAGGCCTCCGAGAGCGTTTTGTAACTGGTGTGGATCAGGTCTCCCAGGCGCGTGTAATCTGCGCGGGAGAGGCTTGTCTGCATCTGGGATACCTGCACCTTGAGGAAGGCCATGGTCTGCGCCAGCCCATCGTGGATCTCGCGCGCCAGCCGGGCGCGCTCCTCGATCACCGAGCGATATTCCAGGTCGTCGATCAAGCGGTTGCGCTCAACCAGCAGCGCCGCCTGCTCGGCGACCGTGCGCAGGACTTTCTCCTGGCGGGGATAGAACGGGGTGGCGGAGGCGTTCCCCACCACCAGCGATCCGACGTTCGCAGCCATCTCTGGCACCACCAGAGGGGCAATCAGGACCGCGCCGAGGCCTTCCGGCAGGGATTTCTCTCCCGGAGAGCTCACCCGGCTGACCAGCGCCTGGCTCCGGTTCGAGGCCGCCATGAGCGCCCGGATTTCAGGCGCATTCAGGATTTTCGAGTTGTTTTGGCCGAACGTATACGCGGGCTGCCCCCCTCGATCGGCCAGCCAGACCATGGCGAAATCGGTTTCAAGCGCTTGCTGGGCGTCATCCACCTGGTTTTTGAGCAGGGTATCCAGGTCCATCCTGGAGGAGTGAACCAGCTGCAGCTCGCGGAGGGTAGCCAGCTGCTGGTTCCGCAGGCGAAGCGTCTCCACCGCCAGAGCAACCTCGTTCAGCAATCCCGCCAGGAAGGCATCCAGATCATTGGAGATGAACCGCGAGGCTGGCTGGTAGAGGTTCACCATCCCCAGGATCCGGTCGCCGCGCTTCACGGAGAGGCAGTAGAGGTCAGAACCCGAGAAGAGTTCCGGGTCCTGAAGCGGGCAGCTCTCCGAGAGCGCGGATTTCCGCAGCTTGCAGTTCTTGCAAATATCCTGGATATCCGGATCGACCAGGTGGTTCATCCAGCGGTTGAAGACGAGGTCGGGCACGCTGCCCTGGCGGACAACCGCCAGCGGCTGGCCCAGCTCGTCGAGCGGGATGTATGAGCTGCCCGCCGCGCCGGTCATATCGGCAACCAGCTCGAGAACCGATTTCATCAAGCCCTGTTCGTCCTGAATATCCGCCAGGTGGGTGTTAATCTTTAAGACGGTGGCCAGCCGCAGCTGCAGATCTTCGAGCCGGTTTTCGACGACCTGCTGGCGCTGCTGCCGGGCTCCCTGGTCCGCGGAAAGCGCCAGCCATTGTTCGGCAAGCCAGTAGCAGGCCCCCACCAGCAGAAAGACCAGAACGACCATTAAAAAACCGGAAACGCCCGCGTCCAGCCGCTGGTGAACAAGGTCATCGATCCCCAATCCGAGGATTAACGCCACGGCGACGAAGGCAAACCGCAGCCAGTGGGATCGCGGGCGAAACAGGTGTGCGAGGCGGTTCACAAGGTGATTTTACCCTATTTTGATCGGATTTTTTTCTCCGGCCGCCCAGGCGGGATCCGGAGAGGATCCCTTCCCGGGATGCCAGTCTGCTCAAGAGCCAGATCAACCGCTGGGGCCTGCGCCTGCTTTCCCAACCCTGCTTGCGCGCCCTCTTCCCCTCCCGGCGGAGGAACCTTCTGGCAGACCAGCCGGCCGGAAGACCAACCGCAGCGGCACGAATATTATAAGCAATAACACACGTCCCGGAAATATTATTACCTATTTTTGATAGCTTTACTCGAATATTGTACGATACTCACCCTTTTTTGAGGTAATTCGTCACTTTTCCAACCTTCACAGGTTTAGTATGATCTATTTGATCCAGAATTCAAATATTCCTGGTTTTTCAAAACCATATTAGAGGTGAACCATGTTTCGTGTCAGTCGTCGTGTAGATTATGGGTTGAGGTTGCTGATCGCGCTCGCTGTAGACCAGAACTCCGGGTCACAGGCCACCTCCCGCCTGGCAGCCCGCCTGGATATCCCCCTGGCCTTCCTCCACCAGATTGGCCGCAGCCTCATCCAGGCCGGGATCCTGCGCTCCTCACCCGGCCCCGGCGGAGGCCTGCGCCTCAGCCGCTCTCCCGAAGAGATCACCCTGCTCCAGGTACTCGAGACCCTGGACGGCCCAGTCCGCATCAGCGCCTGCCTGGACCAGCCGAACTGCGATGAAGATCCCGACCTGCCCTCGGCGGAGACCTGGGCGGATATCCAGCAGTCTCTGATCGGAGAGCTGAATAAAATTAACCTCACCAGCCTGGTGGACAAGGCCAAGTACAAATCGGCGGTGTATACCCCGGTCCCCGGATACACGCCGGTCTCCAAATCGATAGCCATCTAACCCCATATAACGGTTCCGGCCGCAGCGTCGATTCGCTCCTCACCGTATATCCACAAGCCACCCCACATCGGGGTGGCTTGTGATTCAGCCGCTATCATTAAACATGGGGCCGGGGGCGCACCCGTCTGATTGAACCCCGGCGCCCGAACCGATCAGGCGGTGGGCGAGATTTCTTTCAAAGCCGCGAGCACCTCCTGGCTGTGCTGGGCCGGCTTGACATTCTCGAAGACGCGCGCGATCATCCCATCCGGACTGATCAAAAACGTCGTCCGCATAACCCCGAAATATTCCCGCCCCATCATCTTTTTCAACCCCCAGACGCCGTACTGCTCGCAAACCAGGTGGTCTTCATCGGACAGGAGTTTGAACGGAAGCTGGTATTTGCTCTGAAAGCGGCTGTGCGAGCGGGATGAATCCGGGCTGATCCCCAGGATAACCACGCCGGCCGGCTGGTAGGCGCTGTAATCGTCGCGGAAATTGCAGGCTTCCGTGGTGCATCCGGGGGTATCATCTTTCGGGTAGAAGTACAGCACCACCGGGCGGCCGAGATATTCTTTCAGCTCGTGGGGCTCTCCATTTTCATCCGCGAGCTTGAAGTTTGGGGCTGGAATCCCTGATGGAATTGGCATATTTCCTCCTTCGGTATGGTCGGTACGATCTCCCCGCTCCTGCGCTGCCCCGCCGGCCCCCGGGACGGATCGAGCGCAGGCTGGTCCTCGCGCATCGAGCGGACTAAACGACCCCCGCCTTTTGCAGCGCCCGTTCCACCGCGTCCAGCGGGGCCGGCCGGGGAACGATATCGAGAATCCCTGCCCGTGGAAATTTTCCGGGCGCGTCGAGGTGGCAGTTGTCGACCACCAGGACGACCGGGATGGAAGCCAGTGCGCTTTCCCCCTGCAAGAACTCGAGGAACTCAACCCCTTCGCCTTCCCCCGCCGCCTGCGAGCAGGCTAAGAAGATCAGATCCGGGGTGCTGTCCGCCAGGGTAAGCAGAGCCGCGTGGGCGTTAAATGCTGGCCGGGCCGAGACATCCAGCAGTTTCAGCAGTTGGCACAGGGATTCACAGGTTGGCGGGTCCCCATCGATGACCAGCGCGGTTGCCATACCTCACTCCAGTTCGCTGAAAGCCCCCATCCGGCTGGTATCGTAGCCGGGCATGCGAGACACTTCGGCACGAAATGCCGGATCGGCGGCGAGCTCAAAAAGCGGTTCCAGCAGGCGGCTTTGCGCCGCATCGGCGGTGATGACCAGGTCATACTGCTCGTCGAACAGGGGGATAAAATCGAGTCCCAGAGCCTGGGCTGCGGCCGTGATCCCCAACCCGCAATCCGCTCGACCCGATTTCACCGCTGCAGCGACCGCCAGGTGCGTATACTCTTCATGATTGTAACCCCGAACGGATTCGGGCGCAAAACCGAGCCGCTGCAGGTGATAATCCAGGAGGACGCGCGTCCCGGCGCCCCGCTGGCGGTTGACGAAGGAGACATCTGGGCGGATCAAATCGGCCAGGGTCGTGATCTTCTTTGGGTTCCCCGGCCTGACCAGCAGCCCCTGCGTTCGCCCGACCCAGTGCATCAGCTTCACCGGCGCCCCCGGCAGGTACTCGTGGATAGCCGCCAGGTTGTATTCCCCGGTTGAGGGATCCAGCAGATGGCAGCCGCCCAGGTGCGCCTCCCCGCGGCGGATGGCGACCAGCCCGCCCAGGCTGCCGACGTTCGCGGAGACCAGCCGGCGCCCCTTCGCCGCCATGAACTGCGCCAGCACGTCCAGGGTGAGGTCGTGCGAGCCGACCGCGAAGATGGTCCGGTCAAGCTCCGCCGGCGGAGTATACAGCTGGACCCTGACCCGGCTGCCGGCTTCGAGCCCCTGGGTCCCGCGCGGGATCACCACGATCCCATCGGCCCGGACCAGGGAGGTGATCACCCCCGCTCCTCTAGCCAGCGGGGCAGCCAGGGTGCGCGCTCCCACCCGCCCGACCGCCACGCGGAGGTAATCGTCATCGCCCGCCGGGGAGGTGATCTTGCGCGTCAGCTCCGCCTCCACCACTGGAGCTTCCGCGACAGCTTTTCCTTGCCAGCGCGCGAGCAGCGGCAGGATAAAAATCTCACCGGTCAGGGCGGCCGATACCGGATAGCCGGGAACGCCGACGATCGGGACCTGGACCTGCGGCTTCGACCCCTCCCCTTTGCGGCGGATCATGCCCAGGATCACCGGGTGCCCGGGACGGACGGCCACCCCGTGGACGAGCAGCGTCCCAAGCTCCTGGACGACGCGCGCTGAAAAGTCTTCCGACCCGGCGGACGACCCGGCGTTCAGCAGGATGAGGTCGTTTTCCTGCGCGGCGGCGCTGACGGTGCCGCACAGATCCGCGAAAACGTCGCTGGTGATCGGGTACCGCCTGGCCGCGCCGCCCCAGGAACGGACCTGCGCCGCCAGGACGATCGAGTTCATCTCGATGATTTCCCCCGCTTGTGGCGGCTTCCCCACCGGGACCAGCTCGTCGCCGGTCGGGATGACCGCGACGCGCGGCGTGCGGAAGACCTCCACGGTCGCAGCTCCGCTCGCCGCCAAGGCGCCCAGGTCGACCGGCCGCAGTACCTGCCCGCCGGGGAGGACCAGCTGGGTGGCGACGA
>JAJYJF010000076.1 GCA_021796375.1 Chloroflexota bacterium
TCCGAGCCGCGGTGGTACTCGAGCGCGTCCATGGACTGGTTGTGCCCGTAGACCCAGCCGATTTGCATCGGCATCTCCCCGAATACCTCGCTGCTCAGGGCGTGCGTCAGGTCGGCGTCCTCCTCCAACCCGGCGACGCTGGGCTCATAGGCCACCCCCGCTCCCGGCCGGGCGTGCTCCCGGGCATACGCCGCCGCCGGCTCCGCGGGGATCCCTTGCAGCACCCGCCCGTAGCGGGCAAATCCGGCGGATTCGATGGAGAGGATCTGCAGTCCCGGATTGCGCTGCTGCAGCAAAGATAAGACATCTTCTTTCAGGGTCATTTGATCACCTGTAGCCCGGGGCGCGGGCTGTTTTCCCCGGAGGGCATGCAGCGCCCCTTGAATATCCCGTCATCCTCGCTCTTTCCCGGCAGGACACCGGGACGGTATGGGCACCCTCCGGGTGAATCGGTCGCCTGCGCGGGTTCTCACCGGGTACCCTTTCAGGGACCCACCGGCCCCGGATACGCTCGCGCACCGAGGGGAGCTCAGGTGAGGCCCTGGTCGTGCGATAAATATTCGGAACAACCAGGTCCTCACCTGCACTTGCACCGTGGCCCGTCAAGGATCCTGGCGGTAAACCATGCTGGTGCACCTCAGGCAGCCCGGCTGGCGCGAAGCGCCGCACCGGTCGAGCGGCCGGTCAAAACTCCGGGATCTCCGGGGCGAGGTCGGCCAGCGTGTGCTTGCGCTGCTCCCCCTCCAGCACCGGGACCGAAACCTGCACCAGGGTGCCTTCGCCAGGCTTCGAGTGGATGCGCAGGGCGCCGCCCAGCGCCGCCGCCCGCTCCGCCGAGCCGACCAGCCCGTAGTGCTTGCCTTCGGTGAGATCCATCCAGCGCTTGGGCACCACGAACCCCAGGCCGTTATCCTCGACCTCGAGGATCAGGTGGTTGTTTGTCTGGAACAGGCGCACCGTCACGTCGCTGGCCTGGCTGTGCCGCTGGACGTTCATCAGGGCCTGCTGCAGGATGCGGTAGGCGCCCTGCTGCACGCGAGGGGAATACTCCTGGTTGGTGTTATCGATTTCCAAGTTGATGTTCACGTCCGGGAAAGCTTCGCGAATCTGGTCGACCAGCGATTCCGTGGCGCGGACGAGCCCGAAGTGCGCCAGCGTAGGCGGGCGCAGCAGGCCGGAGGTCACGCGCAGCTCGTCGACCACCTGCTGGATATCCACCTTCACCGCCTCCAGGTCGGGGATGAAATCTCCGCCGGGGTGATCGTGGATCACACACTGCAGCTTGAACAGCACGCTGAGCACCCGCTGGAGCGGCCCGTCGTGCAGATCGCGCGCCAGGCTCTCGCGCTCTCGCTCGGCCGAATCCTCGAGCTGCCCTTCGAGCTCGATGATCTCCCTGTTGCGCTGGTGCAGGAGGGTGATGTCTTCGAAGAGGCCCAGCACGTACTCCGGGTTTCCCGTGCGGTCGCGCAGCAGCGATACGGCGGTGCGCACCCAGATGGTCTCTCCCCCCTTGCAGCGCAGCTCGTGCTCCAGGTCGTAGCGCCGGTGCCCCTTCGTGATCAGCGACAAAAACTGGCGCAGCTCGGGGCTGTCCGGTTTGGGAGAAAGCATATCCTGGTACCGCAGGCCAGCCAGGCCCTCTCCCCTGTAACCGGTCATGCGCTGGAAAGCCGGGTTGGCCTCCAGGATGACCCCTTGCAGGTCCATGAGGGCAATGCCCATCTCCGCCGCGCCGAAGATCGCGCTGAAGCGCGACTGGCTCTGGTGCAGCTTCCGCTCGGCCTCCCGGTGGTTGGTGACATCGCGCAGCAGCCACAGCAGCCGGCGGTCGCGGCCGGGCGCCTCATGATCGACTGCCAGGCTGACCAGCACGTCTCTTTGGGTTACCCCGCGCGGGAAAATGCTGGTCTCCCATTCATGTCCCCCGCTTGTTTGCTGGACATTTCTCAGGTGATCGAGCATGTCCTGGAGGTCGGCGTGGCGGAAGAACATCGCCACCGGACGGCCCGCCAGGCGCTCCGCGGGCACCCCCAGCAGCTCGCTGGCGGCCTGGTTGGCCTCCGTCACCACCCCCAGCCCGTCGGTGACCAGGTAGGCGTCCGGCGCAAGCTGGAACAGAGTTTGATAGCGCCGGGTTTCCTCCGCCAGCTGAACCTGCGCCTGATTGAGCTGCTCGTTCTGCTGGCGCAGCTCATCGCCGGCCACCTGCAGCTCCTCGACGATGATGCTCAGCCTGGTCTGGAGGTCTTCCTGGTCTTTCAGAGTTCGCTGGCCGTTCTCGCCGTATACGACCAGATATTCTCGAATTTTCTTGCTGAACTCTTCGATTTGCCTGTCAAAAGGATCGCTGCTCATCCGAGAATCCTTTCATACCGTTAATCCCGCCAGCGCCCTCTAAATCATCCCCGGCCATCCTCCACGACCAGGATTGAGCCCTGGATAGTCTGGTCCGTCAGGACGAGCGGGAGCAATGTGACGTTGCAGGTGATCTCTTTACCCCGGCGGTTGAGCGCCTGGATCGTCGTCTCGATCTCGTCCCTTTCACCATTAATCACCGAGCGGATCATCGGCTGGAGCTGGCCTACCGGCAGCCCGATATCCAGGCTGAAGAGCGGCTTCTGGTAGACCTCTTCGGCCCGCAGCCCCCACAGGTCGTCCGACTTGCGGTTCCAGCTCAGGATGCACATATCCGTGTCGGTAACGATAATGCCGCCGCGCAGGCTGGTGACGATCGCTTCCAGCAGCCGGTTCACCTGGAACAGCTTCTCGCTGCGCTCGCGCGATTCCTCGCCCATGGCTTCGAGCTCCTCGTTGGTGGACTGGAGCTCCTCGTTGGTGGACTGGAGCTCTTCGTTCATGGTCTCCATTTCCTCGTTGGAGGACTGCAGCTCCTCGTTGGTCGTCTCCAGCTCCTCGATCGTCGACTGCAGCTCCTCGTTGGTCGTCTCCAGTTCCTCGTTGGAAGACTGCAGCTCGCCCATGGCGGCTTCCAGCTCCACGTTGGCGTGCTCGAGCTTCTCGTGCAGGTTCACCTGGACGGTAATATCGATGAAGGAGATCAGCACCGCGTTGATCCCGTTGCCGTTGCTGTGCAGCGGGGAGAGGATGATATCCAGGAACGCCTTTTCAACACCGTGGTTCCACAGGATGCTGTTCAGGGTGATCTCGGACTGCTCTTCCTGGGCGCGGTTGATGGCCGAGCGCAGCTCGGCCGGCTTGTAGGAGAGCTCCAGGTCCTGAAAGGGCCGCCCGATATCGCGGGCGGTCAGGCCGAACAGGCCGCGCGCGCGGTCGTTGGCCAGGGCTACCGAGCCGCCCAGCTCGACCACCAGCTGGGGGATCGGGCTGGCGTTGAACGCCGATTCGCGCAGCTGGAACTGGTTGGCCAGCTGGCGCGTGGTCTCCTCGCTGCCGTTGGCGGTCATCAGCTGCAGCCGGTCGCGGAAATTGGGCTTGGACGCCGAGCGGAACGCGCGCGCCTTGAGCTCGACCGGGAGGAACAGGCTGGAGTAGGCGAGCAGCATCTCGGCCTTGCCCAGCACCAGGAAACCGCCATCCTTGATCGAGAAGTGCAGGCGCGCCAGCACGCGCGCCTGGGTTTCGGTGTTGAGGTACATCAGCAGGTTGCGGCAGAGCAGCAGGTCGATGCGCGAGATGGGCGCGTCGTGGATCACGTCGTGCCGGCCGAAGATCACCGCCCGGCGCAGCTCTTTCAGGACGACGTAGCCGCCGTTGCTCCTCTCGAAATACTTCTCCAGATACTCCGGCGGGACGCCTTCCACCTCCTTCGGGCTGTACATGGCGATCCGGGCCTTGTTCAGGTCCTCCTCGTCCAGGTCGGTGGCGTAGATCTTCACCCGCGAGCCGAAATTCTCGACCCCCACCGCATCCGCGAGCAGCATGGCGATCGTGTACGTTTCCTCGCCCGAGGCGCAGCCCGCCGACCAGACGCGCACCGTGCTGTCCTGGTCCGTTCCGGCCAGGATCGACGGGATCACCTCGCGCGAGATATATTCCCAGGTTGTGGGGTCGCGGAAGAAGCTGGTGACGTTGATCAGGATGGTGTTGAAGAGCTGGGTGAACTCCTCCGGGTGGACGGTCAGGTAATCGATATAGCTGGAATAATCGTGGATATCGATCATCTGCATGCGCTTGTCGATCCGCCGGGAGAGGCTGGTGCGCTTGTAACCGGTGAAATCAAACCCCCGGCTGTTCTTCAGGAATTCGAGCAGGTTTTCGAAGCCCGGGTCTGAATGATCGTTCATGGGTTCACCTTCTTATCCTGCCGGACCACCCGGATCAGGCGGGGACCGATCTCGCCGACGGGCAGCACCAGGTCCACGAGACCGGTCTGGACGGCTGCATCGGGCATCCCCGAGAAGAGCGCCCCGTGCGGGTCCTCGGCGATCACCATCCCGCCGGCGGCTTTAACCGCCTGGATGCCCTGCGCGCCGTCGTTTCCCATCCCGCTGAGGATCACGGCGATCAAGCGGGGCCCGAACGCTTTCGCAGCCGATTCCAGCAGCCAGTCGGCGGAGGGGCGGTGGAAATGGTAGGCCGGCGCCTGAGAGAGGCTCAGGATGCCGCCAGCGGACACCGTCAGATGCCGGTCGGGCGGGGCTACGTAGCAGCTTCCAGGGTGGAGGGCATCCTGGTCGCCCGCCTCGGAGACCGCCAGCAGCGAGCCGCGCGCCAGGATCTGGCCGAGATGGCTGGGGCGGTCCGGAACGAGGTGCTGGAGGAAGATCACAGCGGCCGGGAAGTCTGCCGGGATGGAGCGCAGCACTTCCAGGATGGCCTGAAGCCCGCCAGCCGAAGCCACCAGCACAACCAGGTCGTATAGAGTATCCGGGAAAAGGCCAGCTCTTTCTTTCAATCGTTCTCCTCCCGCATTCGGGATCGCAGGGACATTCACCAGTATACTCTCATTTATTGATTGCTGAGTTTCGCGCATCGGTGCGGGAGATCTCTTGATTGGCGGCTTCCCCGGCGCTGGCTTCTTTGGACCTCTCCGCCGCGCCGTTGAGCCAGGTCCGGCGGATGATGCCGGCCGATTTTTCCGCTTCTACTGCCTGCTTGAGGTAGTGAGCCTCCAGCTCCGCCTTCCCGTTCGACTTCGCCCGGATCGCCAGGCGGTTGGCGAGAGCCGCCTTCTCAACCAGATGCCGGATGGCCTCCCAGAAAGCGTTTTCCAGCTCGCTGTTCTGGCTCGCCAGTAGCATGTCGGGGCTGTAGACGTGGCCGATATGGCAGCGGTAGCGCACCAGGTCGCCGTCCTTCAGCTCCCACAGGACGCCGCCGCAGTCCGGGCAGGTCAGGAGCGAGCGCCCGTTTGCGTCCGCGCCTTTTTCGAACTGCTCGAAATCTTTTTTAATCTGGGCCGTTTCGTCATCCGGCAGGTGGACCAGGGGTGCTTTCACCGGATTCCCTCCTTTTTCGAGAAGTGGCCCGCCGGCGATTTCATTCAATAAAGAAGCTATTTTCGAAACCGGCAGGCTGTAATCGACTTCCGTGTACTGCAAGGCGCTGGCCGGCATGGATGGGAAGAGCGCCTCTTCCGGGTCCTGGACGACCGTGGTGCCTCCCGCGCGCTCGATCGCCAGGAGGCCGCGGGTGCCATCGTGCAGGCTGCCGGAGAGCACCACGCCGATCACATCCGGGCCGTAGCTGGCCGCGGCGGATTGGAACAGGGGGTCGATCGCCGGCCGGAAGCCGTTTTCTTTGGGGCCGAACGCCAGGTGCATGACGCCGTCCTGAACCAGGAGATGCCAGCCCGGCGGGGCGACGTAAGCCCGGCCCGGCTCGATCCTCCCCGCATCGACGGCGTGGGCGGCCGGGATGGTGCCGGCCCGGCTCAGGATTCCGGGCAGGTAGCTGCGCACGTCCTGAGCGATATGCACGACGATAAAAATCGAGGCGTTCAGGTCCGGCCTCAAATTCTGGAACAGCTCGGTCAGGGCTTCAACGCCGCCTGAGGAGGCTCCGATAACGATAACCTTGGTTTTACCCATAGGATCCTTGTGCCGAACCCGAAAAGGTGGTCGCCGGAGGAGGTTTCACTTGCTGCGCCCGCAGGATACCCCGGTTTTGGAACAGGCTCGATATTTTTGCTGGGACGATGGGAAGGGTTCGATAAAAACCAGCCGGGCATTCGGTAATGGCCGCTGCTTTCATTATATTCGCATTGTTCATAAAAAGAAGCTCGCCGGCGCTCCGCGGCGAGGGCGCGCGGCCGGGCGTAACCGGACCGGTCAGAGGGGGTTAACATGCCAAGGGGGCGGCGTGAGAAACGCCGCCGCTTTCTATTATCCTGTTGGCTGTGACTGGAGGAAACCCCGATGAAGCTGCGCCGAATCCTGGTCAGGGCACTCGTCGTCGTCACGATTATCGTTCTCATCCTGGGCGCGGGGGGCGCGTACTTCTACACCCGCTACATCCCCGGTCCGCTCGCGGCGCAGTCCTTCCCGCAGACCGGCGGGCGGATCCAGGCCGCGGGCCTGAACGCCCCGGTGGAGGTGATCCGCGACCACATGGGCATCCCGCACATCTACGCCTCCACCCAGCACGACCTGTTCTTCGCCCAGGGCTACGTCCACGCCCAGGACCGCTTCTGGCAGATGGATACCTGGCGGCATATCGGCTCCGGCCGGCTCTCCGAGATGTTCGGGAAGGGCCAGGTGCAGACGGATACCTTCCTGCGCACGCTGGGCTGGAAGCAGACCGCCGAGGCCGAGTGGGAGCAGCTCGACCCCGACTCGCGGGCCATCCTGCTGGCCTATACCGACGGCGTCAACGCCTACCTGAAAGACCACAGCGGCACCGCGCTCAGCCTGGAGTACGGCGTGCTCCAACTGCTCAGCCCGAACTACCGGATCGAACCCTGGACCCCGGTCAACAGCCTCACCTGGGGCAAGGCCATGGCCTGGGACCTGCGCGGCAACCTGGATGAGGAGGTCGAGCGGTCCGTCCTGCTCAAAACCCTCACCCCCCAGCAAGTGGACCAGCTCTTCCCGCCCTACCCCTCGGACCATCCGGTCATCGTGAGTAAAATTGGCGCCGGCGCCGCCTCGGCTCAGCCGGCTGCCGGGGCAGCCGTTGCCGTCCCGGACCGGACCCTTGCGAGCGTGGCCCAAAACGTCTCCCTGCTCGACGGCGTGCTCGGCCCGATGGGCGACGGGATCGGATCCAACTCCTGGGTTGTTTCCGGCAGCCTGACGGCGACCGGCAAACCGCTCCTGGCCAACGACCCGCACCTGAGCATCCAGATGCCCTCGATCTGGTACCAGGTCGACCTGCAGTGCCAGCCGAAGTCGGCGACGTGCCCGTATCAGGTGGCGGGTTTTTCCTTCGCCGGGGTGCCCGGCGTGGTGATCGGCCACAACGATAAAATCGCCTGGGGCTTTACCAACGCCGGGCCGGATGTGATGGACCTTTACATCGAAAAGGTCAACCCCGCCAACCCGAACCAGTATGAGGTGAACGGGAAATGGGTGGATTTCCAGACCCGGACGGAGACGATCGCCGTCTCCGGGGGCAAGCCGGTGACGGTCACCGTCCGCTCCACGCGCCACGGCCCGGTGATCTCCGATTTCTACGGGCCGCTGATGGATCAGGGCGACCCGGCGGATAAAACCTTCGTCCCCTACCGGCAGCGGACCGGCCTGCAGCTCCCCGACCAATATGTGATCGCCCTCAAGTGGACGGCGCTCTCGCCCTCCACGCCGTTCAAAGCCGTCTGGGGCTTCGACAAGGCGCAGAACTGGGACGATTTCCGCGCCGCGGCCAGCAACTTTCACGTCCCGGCGCAGAACCTGGTCTATGCCGACACCGCCGGGAACATCGGCTACCAGATGCCGGGCGACGTGCCGATCCGCGCCCACGGCGACGGCCGCTACCCTGTCCCCGGCTGGACGGACGAGTACGAGTGGACGGGCTTCATCCCCTTCGACAAGCTGCCCTACACGTTCAACCCCGCCCAGGGCTACATCGTGACGGCGAACAACCGGATCCCGCCCGCCGGCTACCCGTACTTTCTGACCACGGACTGGGATTACGGCTTCCGCGCCAACCGGATCGTGAACCTGATCCAATCCGCGCCCGGCAAGATCGATATCGCGGCCATCCAGAAGATTCAAGGCGACAAGTACGACGCCAACGGGCCGGTCTTCGTCCCGCTCCTGGCGAAGGCGGAGGCGGCGAGCACGGGCGAGGAGGGAGCGGCGAGCCCGACCGAGGCTGCCGCGCTGGACCTGCTGAACCGGTGGGATTTTCAGGCCGCCGCCGATTCTCCCGCCGCGGCCGTCTTCGAGGCTTTCTGGCGGCACCTGCTGCAGGATACGTT
>JAJYJF010000077.1 GCA_021796375.1 Chloroflexota bacterium
TTCCGGTCAGGTGCAGCACCTGGGCCTGGGCCAGAATCTCGGTCAGGATCGGGTACACCGCCGAGTTCAGGCCGACTGCCCCCTTGCTCCCGCCGGTGACCAGGATGAGCGGGAGATCCGCGTCGATCTGCAGCTCCCGGCGTGCGGCGGCGCGGTCCCATTTGCCGAGGTCAGGCCGGGTGGGATACCCGGTGATGGCGACACGGTCCCGGTTTGGAAAGTACTGCCGCGAATCTTCGACGCTGACGGCGATCCGGCGGGCGAAGCGCCCGATGGTCCGGAGCGCCTGCCCGGGCTCGAGGTCGGGGACGAACACGACGCTGGGTATTTTTCGCCCGGCAGCCGCCACGGGCACCCCGACGTAACCGCCGGTGAAGAGCATGACGTCGGGATGAAATTCGCGGATAATTTTTTGCGCGCTGAAGTAGCCGCGAGCCAGGCGAAGCAGGTTGCCCGGCAGGCTGCGCAGGACAACCCCGTGCAGTCCCGCCGCGGGGATTGCCCTGAAGGGGATTTTCTCCCGCTGAACCAGTTCGGCCTCCATTCCGCCCTCGCCCCCTACCCAGAGTACCGGTTCAGCTTCGGATCCCAAAGCCTGGACCACGGCGAGTGCGGGGTATACGCCGCCCCCCGTCCCGCCCGCGCATATTAACAACCGCACCGAAACCTCGCTCCTCTTTGCTTATTCGCTCAGATGACTGCCGAGCGATGTTTAAAATCAGTCCGATCCCCGCCAGGCTGGCGGTCAGGTTTGAACCGCCCGCGCTAATGAACGGCAGGGCGTTTCCAGCGAAGGGAACCAGCCCCACGATCACGCCCATGTTGATTAGCGCTTCGATGAAGATCCACAAGCTCAGACCGGCAGCCAGAAGCGAACCGAGCTGGTCGGGCGCCCGGCTGGCAATTTTCAGCCCCCGCCAGAGGATCACCAGATAAAGGAAGATGACACAAGCCGCGCCGATCAAACCGGTCTCTTCGGCGATGACCGCAAAGATCGAATCGGTGGGCGCAACGGGCAGCCCGGTGAACTTGGTTTCTGCCCGGCCGATGCCGACCCCAAACCAGCCGCCCTGGACGACCGCTTCCATCGACCTGCGGACGTGATACGACGCCTGGATCGGGTCGCGCAGGCCCATCAGATAGGATCCCAGGCGCGCGTTCCCGGTGGAGCTCACCTTGACGACGAGATACCCCACGACGAGCGCGGCCAGGGCCACGAAGATGATCTGCCGCCATTCACCGCCGGCCAGGAAGAACAGGATCGCACCCAGCAGAATGACCGTGGCTGCCGCGCTGATGTCGGGCTGCAGCAGGACGAGGCCCCCCATGACCCCCAGGATCGCGCCCATGGGGATCAGCCCGAAGGAGATATTGTTCAGCTGGTTTTGCTTGGAGGCCAGCCAGAAAGACAGGTAGATAATGGTCGCCAGCTTCGACAGCTCCGAAGGCTGGACTGAACCGCCGAGGACCGAACGGGCGGCTCCCAGGCGGACGTCGTTAATCCATAGAACTGCTAGAAGGAGGAGGATCGTGCCGAGCAGCATCGGCACCAGGATTTTTCGAATGTGGTGATAATCCAGGGCTGCCAGGAAAACGCACGCGATGATCCCCACCAGCGCCCAGCGGACCTGCCGGTCAAAAATGTAAGTCGGCGCCTGCCCCAGGGAGCGCGAGTAATCCCAGCTGGCCGAATAAACCATCAGCAGTCCAAAAACCAGGAGGGTAATCACCGCCAGCAGCAGTGGAATATCGATCCGCAGCCGGATTGGACGCTGGATGGCGTTCGTGACTGGATTGGCTTCCTTTACGAAAGTGCCTTCACCCATTGGATAAAGCGCTCCCCACGCTGTTCGAAATCGATGAATTCGTCAAAGCTCGTCCCACCCGGAGAAAGAAGCACCACGTCCCCGGGGCTGGCGACCTCGGCAGCCGCCCGGACCGCTTCCTCCAGCCCGGCGGTGCGCTGGAGGGTATACGGTTTCTCCCCGGGTTTGACCGGACCAACCGCCCCCGCGATCAGATCCGCTGCCTCACCGAATACCACCAGATGGTCGACCCGTTGGTGAACCAGGCTGGCGAAGGCTTCCCAGGGCAGTTTCTTGTCCCGCCCGCCGGCGAGCAGGACGATCGGTCCCTCGAACGACCGCAGGGCAGCCATGCTGCGCTCGGGCGCGGTCGCGATGGAATCGTTGTACCAGTCCGCCCCATTCAGGCTGCGGACGTATTCCAGCCGGTGCGGGACCCCGGCGAAATCTCGAACCCCCGCTTCCAGGCTGTCCAGCGGAAGACCCGCCGCCAGCGAAATGGCGCAGGCGGCCAGGACGTTGAGCAGATTGTGTTCCCCACGGAGGCGGACGGCTTCCACGGGCATGATTGGATGCGACCCCACCCCGTCGCTGAACCACAGCCTCCGCGAATCGAAATACGCGCCCGGGATGCCCACCTCCAGCGGTTGGCGGCTGAAGGTCATCAGCATGCCTTGAACGCTGTCCGCCAGACCCCAGGCACCGGGATCATCGCAGCCGAGGATGGCGATATCCTGCTCCCCCTGGAACTGCAGGATGCGCGCCTTCGCCGCCGTGTAAGCCGCCATCGTCCCGTGGCGGTCCAGATGGTTGGGGGTGATGTTCAGGACAGCAGCCACATGCGGGGAGCGGGTCATGAGCTCCAGCTGGAAGCTCGAAAGCTCCAGGATCACCAGGTCGCTGTCCTTCATCTCTTCGACGAAATTGATCAGCGGCTGGCCGATATTTCCCCCCACCCAGGTGCGGGAGGGCGGCTGGACGCCGGACCGGGCCATGCGTCCGACGAGGGTGGTGGTGGTCGTCTTCCCGGCTGATCCGGTGATGCCAACGGTCGGGCAGGGGACCAGGTCCATGAACACCTGAGAATCGTTGGTGAGCGGCAGTCCTCGCCTGAGGGCTTCTACGATCAGCGGGATCTCGAGCGAGACGCCGCCCGAGACGCAGACGCAGTCAGCCCGATCCAGCAGGTCGAGAGGATGGCTGCCGGTGACCCATTGAATGTCGACTCCGCTCAGGGCGCGCATGGCTTCCGCGAGATCGCTTTCGGGACGCTGGTCATTGAGCACCACCCGCGCGCCGTGCGCGGCAAGGTAGCGCGCCAGCGCCAATCCCTGGCGGGCTGCCCCTAAGATGACCACCCTCTGACCGGACCAGTCTTTCATCATCCCTTATACCAGCGCGATCGCGACGCCGAGCATCGCGCAGAGCAGCCCGACCAGCCAGAACCGCTGGACGACCTGGGTCTCGCTCCAGCCGAGGAGCTCAAAATGGTGGTGGATGGGAGCCATCCGGAAAATACGCTTTCCTTTCGTCCATTTGAAGTAAGAGACCTGGATGATATCGCTCAGAGCTTCGCTGACCGGGATCACCGCGATGACCGGCAGCAGCAGCCACTGCCCGGTCATCAGGGCGACGATCCCGAGCGCTGCGCCCAGGGCGAGCGAGCCGGTATCACCCATGAACAGGTTCGCCGGGTGAACGTTGAACCAGAGAAAACCGAAAAGCGCTCCGACTACCGAGAAGCAGAAACGCCCTAAAAACGGCTGGTGCTGGATCAGAGCGATGCCGCCATAGGCGGCAAAAGCCGTGGCGGAGATCAGCCCGGCCAGCCCATCCAGGCCGTCGGTCAGGTTCACCGCGTTCGACATCCCCACGATGACCAGCACCGCGATCGGAATATACGCAATCCCCAGATCGAACTTCCCTTTGATGCCGGGCCAGAACATCTGGGGGACATCCAGAACGTACCGGAGGGCGACCGCCAGCCCAATCGCGAAAACGACCTGGATGAGGAACTTGGTCCCGGCCCGCATGCCCAGGCCGCGCCGCTTGCCGCGGATGCCTTCCCAATCGTCAATGGCGCCCAGCAGCGAATAGCCGATCATTCCCAGCAGGGGCACCAGCACGGAGCGTCCCAGGACGTTTAAACCGATCAACGATGCGGCATTCAGCAGGACCGTCACCAGCACGACCGGTACCACGATCATCACCCCGCCCATGGTGGGCGTGCCCATCTTGGTGATGTGCCGCTCGGGGCCTTCAACCCGGATCAGCTTGCCGATCCGCAGATGGCGCAGCAACCGGAGAAGGGGTCCTCCCCAAATCACGGCCATCACAAAGGTCAGCCCGCCAAGCGCCAGAGCAACGGGGGTATCCATACCCTCAGGCAGCCTCCAATCCAGTCACAATTTGATCCATGCGGAACTCCTGCGATCCCTTTACCAGGATGATGTCATCCGCCTGGATCCGGTCCTTCAACAAATTAACCGCCTCAGAGGGCGTTGGAGCCCAGATGTACATGCGGTTTGGATAGCGCGTCCGCCGCGCGCCTTCAATGATCCTGCGGGCTTTTTCGCCAACCGCCATCACGATATTACAAATTTCAGCGGCTCGGGTGCCAACGATCTCCTCGGTGACGTCAGGCGAGCCGTGGTGGATGATCTCGCCCAGAACCGCAATCTTCCGGCCTTCCAGCTGTTTGATCAGGTTGAGCGCGGAGAAGGCCGAATCGACGCTGTTGCTGTAGGTGTCGTCGATAATCGAAGCCCGGTTCGGGGTCGTCACCATGATCAGTCTGAGGCCGTTCCGTTCCAGCAGGAGCCCGTTAGCGATCTCCTGCCAGGTCAACCCGAGGGCAAGGCCGGCCGCGGCGGCTTGAAGGGCAATGTGGACGGACCCCCTTCCCAGAATTGGCGACCGGAGGACCAGCTGTTCAAACCGGTAATGGATGTGGAACAGGATTCCTTCCTCACCCAAGCCCTCGATCTCGTCCGCCCACAAATCGGCAAACGGGTTAAGCCCGTAAAAAATGGGCCGGACGAGCATTTGGCTGGCAAGCTTCCGCTCTTCGGCGATATCGTAGTTCAGGATCGGTTTGGCTTGCTTGCCAGCTGCCGTGTCGGAAAAGATGCTGGATAACTGGGCCTGAAAGGTTTCGGGAGGGCAGAGATCGGCCTTTTCGCCGAGGTAAATCGAGTGGTCGATGAGCGCCACCCGCGGATGGATCAGGTCAACCAGCTGTTTCATCTGGTCGATTTTATCGGGTTGGATTTCGATCAAGATCGAATCTTCGAGCGGCTGGAGGTGGAGCAAATCCAGGCACAGCTCGGGGGGGTTGGCGGTCTGGTTGATGCGTAAAACCGACGGCCAGCGCTGGGTCAGAATGGAAGCCAGCAGGTCGTTCACCACCGAGGCATCCTGGCAGCACGCGATCACCGCGGTCGCAGGATTGATCTTCCGGCACCAAAACGCCGCCATCGCCTCGAGCGCGGAGCCCGTATCCTCTACCCGCAGGCAGAACGGGACTTTAGGCGCTGCCAGGTCAGCTGGCATGTGGCCGGCTCGCAGGTCGATCACCGGGTAGAGGTGGGCGAGGTCCTTTTGGACGATCGCGGCCCGCGCTCCGCGGTGAAACGCATCGCCAACATACTCGTGACCATCCGAAGGGTCCCCTGGCAGGGCGATATACAGGGAATTTGCGTGCACCCGCTTAGAATTGGAAGTGACCTCTTTGAAAGAGAGGCCAGGTTTTTCGGGGCGGGTTCCCCGGATGCTTTCGATAATGTCTGCCAGAGTAATCAAATATCCGCCTTACTGGGATGGTTTCGGCTTCGTGAACGGGCTGTCCGGGGGCACGTTTTCGAGTACCGCCATGCGCTGAAATACCTGGCTGAACACAGGCGAGGCTACCTCCGACCCCCAGATGGAGGTTCGGGGCTTTTCCAGCCAGATATAGACCAGGAAGCGAGGGTTCCCCACCGGTCCCCAACCGATAAAGGAAGCATTGGTCAGCTTGCTAGTATACCCGGTCGGGGTCGCGATTTGGGCGGTGCCAGTTTTGCCGGCAACGGTATAGCCGGGCACCAGTGCAGACGAGGCCTCCTTTTTGAGGGAAGTTTCCAGCATCTGGGTCAGCGTTTTCGCGGTATTCGCGGAGATTGGCTGGCCCACAAACTGCGGGCTGGTGTCGTACTGGTGTTTGTCATCGACCATAGCCCGCAGAACATGCGGAGCGACCATTTTACCCTGTTCGTTGGCAACTGCCGAGACCGCCATCACGAGCTGGATCGGCGTGGTCGCCAGCCCCTGGCCGAATGAGTTGGTGCCGAGATCAACGGGGAACCACTGCCCATCCCCGGGCAGGCGCAGTGGGTAGACTGCCTCACCGGCCAGGTCAATGCCGGTCTGGTGCCCGATGCCGAATGCCTGGAGGTAGCGGTAGAATTTGGTCGCCCCGAGGTGATCGGCGACCCAGGCGAGGCAGACATTCAATGAATGCTCCATGCAGCCGGTCATATCCTGCTGGCCCCATGCGCCGTTATCCCAGTTATGGATATAGCCGCCCCCGATCACGTAGATCCCGGTGTCGTAGAATGGGGTCGTTGGGGTCACCGAGCCGGCGTCTAAAGCCGCTGACATGGTCAGGACTTTGAAAACCGAGCCGGGCTCGAAAGTTTCACTCACCGCGCGGTTGTAAGGCGTCCCGTTGGGGAAGATTTTTGCGTAATCCCAGTAGGAGTTCGGGTCCAGCCGGGGGGTGGTGGCCATGGCCAGGATTTCCCCGTTATTCGGGTCCATGACGATGATGGTTCCAGAATCTGCCGATGTCTTTTTGATTGCATCGTCCAGAATGCTCTCGACCGCGGACTGCGCCTCGCGGTCGATCGTCAGAATCAGGTTGGTTCCCTGGGGGACGTCTGGCAGCTGTTTCACCTGGTATGGGTCGTTCGGGATCCATACGGTTTGCGGGGTACCGGAAAGGAGGTCGTTATATTTTTCCTCCACCCCGAAATAGCCTTTCCCGTTTTCCCGGTCCAGATAGGAATAAAACCCGAGCACGTTCGACGCGAGGTTTCCTTCGGGGTAGCTGCGCTTCAGATGCGGAGTAAATATCAGACCATCCAGGCTGGGCGCTTTTTTCCCGTTGGTCGCAGCCCCGGCTTCGCGGTTATATTCGTCGCGCAGCTTGATCAGCTCCTGGACTTTATCCGATGAGACAAAATCATCCAGGACCGCGTACGCGGATTTCCCTTCGACGTAAGGAATGCTCGCCGCAGCCAGGGTTTTCGCAAAATCGGTCCCCAGGACGCGGTTGAGGGTGGCAGCGATCGTCTGCGGATCTTTGACCGATTGGAGGTCGGCGCCAATTTCATAGACCTGTTCGTTGCCGGCCAGGAGATGTCCCCAGCGGTCGTAAATGTTCCCCCGCTCGGGGTATATTTTTTCCGTCTGGCCGGAATAGAGCTGGGCCTGGGCTTTGAGCTCGGTGGCGACCTGGCTGTCTTGAATCCGGAACATCTGGAAGGGGATCGAAAGACTCATCACCCCCAGCAGGCCGCCCAGAAGAATATATCGGACGAAGAAAGGGGGTTTCATGATTTCTGCTGGGCGCTTCCGGCCGGGTTTGTAAGGAAACCCTGGAATATCCATTCCCAGAGCGATTGAGTATAGCTGGGTTTGATCAGGGTTGCGTTCCCTTGAGCGGGGCTGGGCGGGGGAGCCAGGACCGCGGGCTGGCGCCCGCTATAGCCTGGGATCATCAAGAACGTCTCGCTGCTCGGGTCGACCGGCACAAAACCCATATCCTTGGCGCGCTTCTGCATCTGAGCCGCGGAGGTCAGCGTGGCAAGCTGGGTGTTCAGATCCGCGATCTGGTTCTGGATGTCGCCGCTGTCCATCTGCATGGATTGGATATCCCGTCCGGCCTGGGCCGATGCGGCGCTGATGCTCAGATAGATCCCCGCGACGGCGGCGGCTGCGACGAGTAGGAGCAGGAAATAGACGATCCACTGGAGCTGGGTGCGCCAGGGCGCCTGCCGGTATGCCTGGATGATAGGAATGTTGAGAGATTCGTGTCGGTTCATGCTTCGGCTTTCCTGATCGTGAGTCTGCTTTTTGCGGGCAATTGCAACGAATGTGCCAGTTCAAAGCCGTTCGGCAACTCTTAATTTAGCGCTTCGGGATCGCGGATTCTGCATGACCTCTTCCTCGGTAGCCTGAACCGGACGGCGGGTGAGGAGCTTGAGCGTAGCATGATGGCCGCAGGTGCAGACGGGCTGTTCGGGTGGGCAGATGCAATCTCTCGATTCCCTGAAGAAGAACTGCTTGACGATCCTGTCTTCGAGGGAATGGAAAGCGATAATGGCTATCCGTCCTCGAGGCGCCAGGGCGCTGACCGCTTCAGGGAGGGCTGCCTCCACTGTTTCTAGCTCGTGGTTAACGGTAATGCGAAGAGCTTGAAACGTGCGCGTCGCTGGATGAATCCGGTATTGGGTGTGCCCGCTGGCTCTTGAGATCACCTG
>JAJYJF010000078.1 GCA_021796375.1 Chloroflexota bacterium
TGCATCGCCATCTCCCAGACCGGCGACCCGACCGGGGCGTA
Organism: Chloroflexota bacterium; assembly: GCA_021796375.1. Lineage (GTDB taxonomy): Bacteria > Chloroflexota > Anaerolineae > Anaerolineales > Anaerolineaceae > JAJYJF01. The sequence continues at coordinate 42 of JAJYJF010000078.1, forward strand.
CTACCTGTACGCCTTCCCGTGGGCAAACGGGTCGGGCGTGATGAACGACTACCCCAAGTTCGGGGTGTGGAGGGACGGCTATTACATGTCCGCCAACCAGTACAGCGGCACGGCCTGGGCGGGGGCCGGGGTGGCGGCCTTCGAGCGGGCGAAGATGCTGGTGGGAGACCCAACCGCGCGGATGATTTACTTCAACCTGTATAACGCCAGCCCGAACTACGGCGGGCTCCTCCCGGCGGACCAGGACGGCAGCACCCCCGCCCCGCCCGGCGCCCCGGAGGTTTTCGCCGAGGTGGACAGCTCCCCTGCGCCCAGGCTGAGCCTGTGGAACTTCAGCGCCAACTGGAGCAGCCCGGCCGCCAGCAGTTTTGGGAGCAGACTGGCGCCGAGCCAGCTGCTGGCCGTGGCAGCATTCACCCCGCTGCCCTGCACCACCACGATACCGCCCAGCACCAGCTGCATCCCCCAGCCGGGAGGCGCGCCGCTGCTCGACGGCGTGGGCGACCGGCTGATGTACCGCCTGGCTTACCGCAACTTCGGCGGCTATCAATCGCTGGTGGTGAACCACACCGTGGTGGCGGACGGCGCCGACCGGGCCGGGATCCGCTGGTACGAGCTGCGCAGCACCGGCGGGTCGTGGTCCCTCTACCAGCAGGGCACCTTCGCCCCCCAGGACGGCAACTACCGCTGGATGGGGTCCGCGGCGATGGACCGGAACGGCGACCTGGCGGTGGGGTACTCCATCTCCAGCCTGAGCCTTTACCCCTCCATCCGCTACGCCGGGCGGCTGGCGAGCGACCCGCTCGGCAGCCTGGCGCAGGGCGAGGCGGCGATCGTTTCGGGCAGCGGATCGCAGGGCAGCTCGCTCCATCGCTGGGGGGACTACTCTCTGCTCAGCATCGACCCGCAGGACGACTGCACCTTCTGGTACGTGCAGGAGTACTACCCGGCCAACTCGCAGGCCGGGTGGCAGACGCGCATCGCCTCCTTCCGCTTCCCGAGCTGCGAGGCGCCTCCCGCCGGCGCGGTTCGCGTGTACCTGCCGCTGGTGCAGCGCTGACGGAGAAAAAAGCAGTCTGCCGGCCGCATCGATTCCCCCTTCCCATCCGGAAATCCCTTTAACCCCTTTTTTCCACTTTCGGAAATAGACACACATCCCGTCCCGGCCTATACTCCCCATAAATAGAATATACGTTCTATTTATGGGGAGGGGAAATGGACGCCATACCCGGAGAACCGCGCCGGAAGCGCGGGGCTCAGGCGGGCAATACCAACGCCGTCAAGCACGGGCTGTATTCGCGCTGCTTCCGCGAGCAGGAGCTGGCCGACCCCGGCCAGATCACCGCGGCGGGGCTGCAGGGAGAGATCGCCATGCTGCGCGCGCTCATGCTGCGCCTTTTCGAGCTGGCCAGCGCCGAGACCCCGGACCTGGAGACGCTGAGCAAGGTGCTGGATACGATCAGCCGGGGCGCAGCCCGCGTGGGCAGCCTGCTCAAAGCCGAGAAGGACCTGGCGGCGGAGCACAGCGATGTGGCGGCGGCGCTCTCGAAGGCGCTGAACGGCGTGCTCGAGGAGCTGGAGCGATGAGGCCGCGCCCCGAGTGCCCGATCTACCGCCAGGTCAGTACGGGCGGCGACGAGCTGGCCAGCGCGCTGCGCCGGCTGCGCAAGTTCAGCCGGGTCTGCCGCCGCTGCCCGCGCCAGCCAAACTGCGACGCGCTGCTCCAGCTGCAGGAATGGGTCGGCGCGCTGGCGCGCGAGGTGCTGGATGAGCTGCGAAGCTGAGCTGGACGCGGCGCTGATCGCCGAGCAGCTGCGGCACGCCAACAGCCTGCTGCGCGCCGACCTGGAAGGCCTGCGCCAGGAGCTCGGCCACTACCGCGAGATGACCAACCTGCGCCTGGGGGACCTGGAGGCCGCGCGCGCCGATCACGAAACGCGCCTGCGCAGCGCCGCCGATGGGATCACCCAGTTCAAGGTTTACTCCGGGCTCTTGAACGGCGGGTCGACGCTGCTGGCGCTCCTGGCCATGCTCAAAGCCTACCTGTTTGGGGGATAGCCGATGGATAACGGTTTTGCCCGCGCGCTGGCCCGCCTGATCCGCGACCCGCTGCTCTTCTGCCAGATCGCCAGCCAGGTGCGCCTGCGCGCCTACCAGCAGGCGGTCTCGCGGGCGGTGATCGATTCGGTGATCCACCGGCGGGGACTCAGCTTCGTGGTGTTGTTCCCCCGGCAGAGCGGGAAGAACGAGCTGCAGGCGCAGATCGAAACTTACCTGCTGACCCTGCTCAGCCAGACGGACGCGGAAATCGTCAAGGTCAGCCCGACCTGGAAGCCGCAGTGCCTGAACGCCATGCGCCGGCTGCAGCGCATCCTGGAGCGGAATCTGATCACGCGGACCCTGTGGCGGAAAGAAAGCGGCTACATCTACAAGATCGGCTCGGCGCGGATCTTCTTCCTCTCCGGCGCGCCCGAGGCGAACATCGTCGGGGCCACGGCCTCGACCCTGCTTGAGGTCGACGAGGCGCAGGACGTGCTTCCCGGCAAGTTCGACAAAGACATCGCGCCCATGGCGGCGAGCACCAACGCGACGAGGGTCTTTTGGGGCACGGCCTGGACGAGCAATACCCTGCTCGCGCGCGAGCTGCGCGCGGCGCGCGAAGCGCAGCAGAATGACGGCCGGCTGCGCGTTTTCGCCTGCACGGCGGACGACGTGCGGGCCGAGGTCCCGGCGTACGGCGCGTTCGTGGACGAGCAAATCGCCCGGCTCGGGAGGCAGCACCCCATGGTCAAAAGCCAGTTCTTCTCCGAGGAGATCGACGCCGAAGGCGGGCTGTTCCCGCCCGCCCGGCGCGCGCTCATGCGCGGCGGGCACCTGCGGCTCGAACAGGCGGTCCCGGGGCGGATCTACGCTTTTCTGATCGACGTCGCCGGCGAGGATGAGAAGGCCAGCGAGGATGGATCCCCGCTGCAGAACCCCGGGCGGGACTCGACCGCCCTGACCATCGTGGACGTGGATATCACCACGACCGGCGATCCGCTGGTGAAGGCGCCCAGCTACAAAGTGGTTGACCGCAAGCTGTGGACCGGCCAGAAGCACAGCTCGCTTTACCAGCAGCTGCTTTCCCTGGTGGGCTGCTGGCGGCCGTACTACCTGGTCATCGACGCGACCGGGGTCGGCGCGGGGCTGGCCAGCTTTTTAGAGAAGGCGCTGCCCGGGCGGGTGCTCCCCTACGTTTTCAACGCCCGGACGAAGTCGGATCTCGGTTGGAACTTCCTGGCGGTGGTGGAAACCGGGCGGTTCAAAGACTATCAGAACAAGCAGGGCTGGGACGAGCAGGACCTGTTCTGGCGCCAGGTCGAGAACTGCCAGTCTGAAATCATCCCCGGGCCGGACCGGCGCATGCGGTGGGGAGTCCCCGACAGCCTGCGCGATCCGGCCTCGGGCGAGCTCCTGCACGACGACCTGCTGCTCTCGGCGGCGCTGGTGGCGGTCCTGGACGCGCAGGAATGGCCGCTGCTGGGCGCCCCGGCGATTATCCCGCGAGCTGATCCTCTGGCAGAGATGGACGCTTCCGGCTTTTGAGATTATCGACGGCTGATTTCTGATTGGCGGCAGCCACCCCGGGCTAAATGCGGTCTTCCGGCGCTGTCACCAAAGTTGGGAGGGAAAAAGATGGCTAATTTCTTCACGCGGCTTTTAGGGCCAATCTACCAAAACGAGGTAGATAAGCGGGTGAAGCTGATCCTGACCGGGGCGGACGGCTTTTACGATCGCGGCGGCGGGCCGGATCAGCGCGACCGCTTCGACTTCGACCGCGAGGAGATTCTGCGCCAGGCGCTGGAGGCCTGGCGGTCGAACCCGCTCGCGCGGCGGATCGTGGAGCTCACCACGCAGTACGTGCTCGGCCCGGGGCTGACAATCGAGAGCGAGCACGAGCCCACCCACCGCTTTATCAACCAGTTCTGGGAGCATCCGCTCAACCAGCTGCCCATGCGGGTCTTCGAGCTGTGCGACGAGCTCGCGCGGTCGGGCGAGCTGTTTCTGCTGCTCTCCACCGACGCGGCCGGGATGAGCTACGTGCGGGCCCTGCCGGCGGTCCTGGTCGAGGAGGTGCTGACCGCGGACAACGATCTGGCGCAGGAGACCGCCATCTTGGAGAAGCCGTCCTATCACGAGGATTTCGGCTGGAAAGAAGCCCGGCGCTGGCCGATCTACACCCGGGAGGCCGATACCCCGAGGGACGACGGCTCTTTCCCGACCGTCTGCCTGCACTACGCGGTCAACCGGCCGGCCGGGGCGGTGCGCGGGGAAAGCGACCTGGCGCCGCTGCTGCGCTGGCTGGCGCGCTACTCCGCCTGGCTGGAAGACCGGGCGCGCCTGAACCGCTTCCGGAACACGTTTCTCTTCGTGGTCAAGGGGCGCTTTGCGAGCGAAGCCGAGCGTTCAGCCCGGCAGGCCGCGCTGAACCTGGCGCCCCCTTCGCCGGGCTCGATTCTGGTCTGCGACGAGAGCGAGGATTGGAGCGCGGTCCACCCGCAGCTCGAAAGCGGCGACGCCGAAAAGGACGGTCTGGCGCTCAAGAAGATGATCGCCTCGGGCAGCGGGATCCCGCTGCACTTCCTGGCCGAGCCGGAGAGCGCCACCCGGACCACGGCGGAGAGCGCGGGCGGGCCGACCTTCCGGCACTTCGAACAGCGGCAAACCTTTTTTGTGTGGATGGTCTCGGACCTCCTGCGCGCGGTCATCCGGCGGCGGGCGTCGGTCTCGTCCCCGGGCGGCGACCCGCGGCGCGCGGTCCGGGCAGAAGCCCCGCTTTCCGTCCGGGGGGCGGACATCAGCGGGCGGGACAATGCCGCGCTGAGCGTGGCGGCCTCGACGATCGCCGGGGCTTTCTCCGAGCTGCGGGACCGCGGGCTGATCGATGACGCGGAGCTGCTGCGGGTTTGCTATAAATTCGCCGGCGAGATGGGAGACGTGGAGGAGCTCTTAAAACGCGGCGCGGCAGCCCCGAAGGTGGCCGAGAAGAACCCGAACAAGATCAAACCGCACAACGCGGCGATCGACAAACCCGGCAAACCGGCCGGCGTGAAGGTCGACCCGGTGAGCGGCGACCTGAAAGGAGAGAACTGATTTGGAGACTGAAAACCACTTGGTTCCGCTGGACCCCGAGGCCGCTTCAGAACAGCACGCGGCGCGGCTTTCCCTTTCGGGCGGGCCGCAGCCCGGGGCAGAGCCGGGCCGCTTCGAGATCATCGGGATCTCGGCCGGCGAAGGCAACGGCTGGAAGTTCAGCGAGGCCTGCTTGCGGGGAAGCCTTTCCCTGTGGGACGGCATTGAAACCTTTATCGACCACGGCAGCCTGTGGGCCGGCCGGTCGGTGAAGGACCTGGCCGGCGTGTGCAGCTCGCCCAGCTGGGATGTTCACCGGAAAGCGGTCAAGCTGCAGCTCAAAGCGGCCGGGCCGAGCGGTCCGCTTTTAGAGTCGGTGGCCCGGGAATGGCTCAGCTCGTCCGAGCCGCGGCCGCGGCTGGGATTTTCGGCGGACGTCTTATTCACCGCGAAGGGCCGGGAAGTGAAGCAGCTCTTGCGGGTCATCTCTTTGGATCTCGTCTTTAATCCCGCGCGGGGGGGCGCTTTCGTGCGGGCACTCAACCACCAGGAGGATCCCACCATGGGAGAGGAAAACCCAGCAACCAGTAAAATCCTGCTCGACCTGGCGCTGCGCGGCAGCAAATTGCCCGAGCCGGCGCAGCAGCAGATCCGGACGCGCTTCGAGAACCGCGAGAACTGGACCGCGGACGAGCTGGACCGCGAGATCACCAGCACGCGCGAGCTGGTCGGAGCGCTGCAAGCCGGCAGCATCATCCAGGGCCCGGGGCAGATCACCGGCATGCTGACCGCCGAAGAGCGGCTGCAGGCGGCGGTGGACGATCTGTTCGATGCGCCGCGCGATGAAGCCATGAAGACCGCGAAAGTCGAGCGGCTCTCGGGCATCCGCGAGCTGTACGTCGGCATGACCGGCGACACCTCGATCTGCGGCGAGTTCAACCCGAAAGCGGCCAGGTTTGCCACCACCGCCACCCTGCCCGGGCTGCTTAAAAACGCGCTGAACAAGATCGTGAAAGACCAGGCGGACTTGCTCGGCCAGGCCGGCTACCAGTGGTGGAAGCCGATCGTGCAGATCGAGCATTTCGACACGCTGAACACCATCACCGGCACGTTTGTCTCGGAGATCGGCGCGCTGCCGGCCGTGGCGGAAGGCATGGACTACACCGAGCTGCCGATCGCGGATGTGGCGGAGACGGGCAGCTGGAGCAAGTACGGCGGATACCTGCCGCTGACCCTCGAGCTCATCGACCGGGATAACCTGGGCAAGCTGAAGAACTACCCGCGCAAGATGACTACCGCGGCCGTCCGCAGCCTGAGCGCTGCGATCGCGGCCGTCTTCACGGCGAACGGCGGCGCCGGCCCGGTGATGGCGGACACCTATAACGTCTTCCACGCGAGCCACGCGAACCTGGGCAGCACCGCGCTGAGCGCGTCGGAATGGGAAGCGGCCTGCAAGGCGGTCTACAACCAGAGCATGCTGGTGGCGGCCGGCGCGACCGCGCCGAAGCTGGCGATCGACCCGCGCTATTTGCTGGTGCCCCGGGCGCTCCGGCTGAGCGCGTACCAGATCCTCTATCCGGCGATGGAGCGGGCGACGAACATCTTCACCGAGAACCTGCAGCGCGGGCAGCAGGGCGATGTCATCACCGTCCCGGAGTGGACGGACACGAACGATTGGGCGGTGATGTGCGACCCGAAGCTCGCGCCGGCGATCTACGTCGGCGAGCGCTACGGGATGACGCCGGAAATCTTCATCTCCGGCGACCCGCTCAGCCCGGCGATGTTCGCCAGCGACGAAGCCCGGCTCAAGGTGCGCTTCTTCGTGAGCGTTTTCGTGGCCGATTACCGGCCGATGTACAAAGAGAATGTCGCGTAAATGAGAATTAAAGCCTTTTATTTCAAAGGAGCGTAAACCATGGGCTACACACAGGACCCCAACCAATGCGCGATCATCCCGCCGTGCAACATGCAGTTTGTCACCGGCGCCTGGTCGGACGCGGTCGCTTCGAACCAGTGGAGCAAGAACAAGGCCGCGGCCGCGGAGACCACCACGGTGCGGATCCCGCTGGCCGGGATCAGTCAGGCAATCGGCGGGCTGAAAGGCGCGAAGCTGACGAGCATCGACATCTGGTACGAGATCGCGACCGCGGCCGGGAGCTCGTTTTCGGCGACGCTGTACAGGCTGGCGGCTCCGGCCGATAACACAGCCCCAGGCGCGCCGGTTTCGCAGGCGATCACCTTCGACGGCGGGCACGACACCGCGGCCAAGCGCTACGCGGTGCAGAAGCACAAGATGACGCTGACGGTCACCACGCCGGCGTACTGCGCGGCGGACGACGTCTATTTTGTGGAGATGGGCATCGGCTGTGCGGCGGGCACGCTGCTTTCGATCAAGGAAGCGCGGGCGAACTTCATCCTGCGCATGTAGCCCGCTCCATCTCAACCGAATCCTTTGCGTGCTGCGAACCCGGGCCGGCCGATCTCCCTGGGCCGGCCCGGGATGGAGACAAATTGAGGAGCCTGGTCGCTGACCAGGTTCCTCACCCAGGCGGAGGCTGAAATGATTTCCAAACAGGGCGAGACGGGGAACGCACGAAACCCCTCGAAGTGGGTCTTTTTGCTCGAGTCGCGCAAGTTTTGGGCGGCGGTGGTCGGGCTGGCGCTGGTGGTCTTCCGCGGGTTCTACCCGGATTTTCCGGTCTCGGATGAGCTGATCACCAAGGCGCTGCTGGTGGTGATCGCCTACATCGTGAGCACGGCGCTCGAAGATGCGGGGGTAGGGCGATGGCTGAAACCCTGACCTCGATGCGCGCGAAGCTCGCCGACGTGCTGCAGGACCCCGCCGGACTGGTCTTCGACAGCGCGGCGATCGACGGGGCGATCCGGACGGCGCTGGCGGAATACAGCCTGGCCAAAGGCACGCCGCAAACCCTGGACGGGCTGGAGGGCGCCGCCGCCACGACCTTCCCGGACGTCGAGGCGGTCGTGATCACGATCGGCGCGGCCGGCTACGCGGTGGAGGGCCGGGTCTTCAAGAGATCTGAAAGCTTCAATTTCAAGCAGTACAGCTCGCCGGAAATCCGCCTGTGGGCCGACAGCCAGCTGAAGCTGTTCCGGGCGTACCTGAAACAGATCCGGGCCGGCTCTTTCCGC
>JAJYJF010000079.1 GCA_021796375.1 Chloroflexota bacterium
CGCAGCTTGCGCCGGTTCTGGAGAAAGCGCGCAAGATAATAAACGGTTGTGGACGCGTCCAGGAAGATTGAATCGCCGTCTTCGATCAGCTCGGCGGCCCAGCGGGCGATCGCCATCTTCGCCGCGGCGTTGCGCCGGGACCGGGCGCCAAACGATGGGCTGTGCAGCTGGATATCTTCGTTCAGGGCGGCCCCGCCGTGGACGCGCAGCAAGCGGCCCTCGTCGGAAAGCGCATCCAGGTCATTGCGGATGGTCCCCTGAGAGACCTCGAGCGCCCTGGCCAGCTCCGGTACGCGTAAACCAGGCTGCTTTCGCAAAATCTCCAGGAGTTGCTGCCGGCGCTCGAAGGCTGTCACAGGGTCTCGGTTTCAAGATTTTGGTTGATTCTTGTTGAAGACGCAAAGAAACGGTAAAAAGATTATAGAATATCTGTTGATATTTTACAATACCCCAAAAATAAACAAAATTCAACAAAATTAACTTGGGAAAGCGGCGGGTTCAGTTTAGAAAAGGGATGGGTCGCTGCGGGCAGGCGCTCGTGAAACGCCGGTTTCATTCAAAATGCTCGCCGGTCTCGCGGTCCATCTCGTTCAGCCAGGTGTACAGGAAATAAAACAGGAAGCCCATGTAGACCATATTCCCCGGGATCCACATCAGCAGGCCTGCCGCCTGCTGGTCGTCCATCACCGATAAACCCCATCCCGCGGAGGCGCCGGCAGGCGCGGCGGCCTGACCCGGCGCAGCCGCAATCTGCCACAGCCGGGGGGCGGTGGCGTAAAAGGGGATCAGGGGCTGGCGGGCGAAGGTGATGATCGCCCCCAGCAGGGTCGAGGGGAACATCATCAGAAACATGTACAGCACCTGCAGCGGCCGGGAGAGCTGCGGCGCTACCCGGTTCGACCGGCCCAGCACCGGCCACCAGCCCACCATCGCCGTGCCCATAAAGAGCAGGTGCTCGAAGATGTGCAAGCCCTCGTTCTCGAGGGTGGCTTCGTAGAGCGCGGGGACGTGCCAGATCAGGAGAACCGCGTTAAAGATCAAGAAGGCGACGGCCGGCCGGGTGACCCACCCGATCAGGGCCTCGGCCCATCCGGGCAGCTTCAGGCCGTCGATAAAATCGTCCGGAAGCCCGAGCAGCCACAGAGGCGGTACAACCATGATCAGCAGCAGGTGCTGGATCATATGCGCGCTGAACAGGTAGTTGTCGGCTATATAATCGATCGGGGTGATGAGAGCCAGGAGGGCCACCAGCGTCCCCAGGCTGAAAACCAGCTTGCGGGCCAGCGGCACCCGCCCCCAGGGTGGATTCCGCCGGCCGGGGCGGGTGAGCCAGAAGTATCCACCGATCCAGATCCCCATTCCGATGAGGATGCTGGGTTCCCAATTCCACATGGTCAGGGCCTGTTGAAATAGATCTTGGCTGCCGTTCATCCCCGCATCCTTCCCATCCCCGTTCGCATCCGGATTTTACGACGCAGGCCGCCGGAGGTCAGCGGCGCTCCAGGAGCTGTAAATCCCGGGTCATCTCCGCGGGGCTGGCGCCGCCCGGCCAGAGCAGCCTCCAGCGGCCCTGCGGATCGATGACGATGACGTCCGAGGTGTGCGAAACCGAATACACGGTCGGGGATTGGATATCCGTCTTGGCGTAATAAATCCCGTAATCCCTGGCTGCCGCGGAAATCGCCCCCGCATCCCCACTCAACCCGATAAATGCCGGGCTGAAGGAGCGCGCATACTGGCCGGCCACAGCCGGTGTATCGCGGCCCGGGTCAACCGTGACGAAGATGACCTGGATGCCGGCGCCCCCCGCGCCTAAATTCCTGACCGCCTGGGCCATGTTCGCCAGGGTCAGCGGGCAGACGTCCGTGCAGTGGGTGTAGCCGAAGAACAGCAGCACGGTCTTCCCGCGAAAATCGGAGAGGCGCACGTCTCCCCGGTCCGATGAAAGCGTGAAATCGGCGGCCGGTCGGGGCGGGATGAGTTCCGTCCCGGTAAATTTCTGGTTGGCCTGCACGGCCTGATACCCCCCAAACCCGGCCAGTCCCAGCAGCAGGATCCCGGCCAGGCTCAAAGCGAATATTTTCATCTCCCCCTCAGGTCCATGGTCGTTAATGGACTACTTTGATAAACATTGATTGTATTATCCTGAATCCGGAGATGCCTGTCAAGGTGGATTTTTGGATGATTCCCGCGGCGCGGCCGAGGCCAGGATGCGCCGGAAAACGCACGGAGGGCGGTTTTTTGGATGTAATACAAAAGACATTGGACCACCCATATCGGAGTACGGACGGTCCAATGTCTTTTATCTGGACTATGGATGCCGGGCTAATTCTCCGCCGGCTGGAGCTCCACCAGCAGAGCGCCCTTTTCCACCTGGGCGCCGGGCTGGATAGCCACCCGCGCCACCACCCCGCTCATCGGCGCGCGCAACTCCATCTGCATTTTCATAGATTCCTCGGTTACCAGCACCTGCCCTTTTTCGACCGCATCACCCGGCTGCACCTTGACGGCAGCCACGAGGCCAGGCATGGGCGCCAGCAGCTGGTTTTCAGCCGCCGGCGCCGCCGCCCGGCGCTTGCCTGCGGCCGCCTGCCCGGACTCTACCTGGGCGATCACCCGCCGCCCTTCGGTGGTGACGGCATAGGTTTGCCCATCTTGCCGCTGCAGGTGAAGCACCCGGCTGGTACGCTCCCAGCACAGCAGGATCAGGTCGTTGGCGTTCAACTGGATGAGCCTGGCCTGCTGTTTGATCCCGTCGATGAAAAGCTGGTTTTCGGTGATATCTACCAGAAAGTTGCGGTTGCCGACCTGAACGTGGTAAATGGTCATGGGTCCTCCCCAATCAATGGTGAATTTGCTCTCGCCAGGCGGCCAGCTTCCAGGCGTCCAGAGCCTGAGCGGGCCGGGACGGCCTCGGGTCAGGGGAACGGCGCTGGTGAGCGGCGAACGCGGTCGCGATGGCGATATCGCGGGCAAAGCTGTCGTCGTCCGCGCGGGCGGGCGGCTGGAACGTATCCAGAAAAGTGGTATCGACCCGGCCGGAGGTAAAGGCAGGACTGTCGATCACCTGAGACAGGAATTCGAGGTCGGTCGGGACGCCGCCGATCTGAAATTCCTGCAGGCTGCGGCGCAGCCTCGCGATCGCTGCCGGGCGGTCTGTTCCCCACGCGATCACCTTGGCGAGCAGCGAGTCGTAGTCCGCGGTCACCGGCATCCCCGGGTAAAGGGCGCTGTCGACGCGGATCCCCGGACCGCCCGGGACCTGCAGGTGCAGGATTGAGCCGGTCGCCGGGATGAATCCCTGGCCGGGATCCTCGGCCAGCACGCGCGCCTCGATGGCCCAGCCTCGCGGCTGCACGTCTGCCCGGGTGAAGGGCAGCGTTCCCTCCATGGCCAGCTGGAGCTGGGCCTGCACCAGGTCCAGCCCATTCACCATCTCGGTGACCGGATGCTCCACCTGGATGCGCGGGTTGATCTCGATAAAATGGAGCTGGCCGTCTTTCCCCAGGAGGAACTCCACCGTGCCCAGGCTCCGGTAGTGCAGCGCCCGAGCCAGCCGGGTGGCGTGATCGAAAAGCAGCTCGCGCAGGGAGCTGTTCATCCCAAACGCGGGGGATTCCTCGATGAGCTTCTGCCGCCGGCGCTGGATGGAGCATTCGCGCTCGCCCAGGCAGAGGATGTTGCCCCGCCCGTCGGCGAGGACCTGCACCTCGATGTGGCGCGCGTTCTGCACCAGCGGCTCGAGGTAAACCGAACCGTCCCCGAAGGCCGCCAGGGCTTCCTGCCGGGCGGCGGAGACCATCTGGTCGAGCTCCTGGGGCGAGTGGGCCAGGCGGATCCCCCGACCCCCGCCGCCGGCGATGGCTTTGACCAACACCGGGAAATGAATTTCCGCACCCAGGATTTCCTGGGTATCCTCCCCGAGGGGTACATCCGGGCCGGGGAGGATCGGCAGCCCGGCTTCCCGGGCGGCTTTCCGCGCGGCCAGCTTGTCGCCGGTCAGGGCCAGCGTCTCGGGCGAGGGGCCGAGGAACACCAATCCGGCCTCTTCGACGGCCCGGCAGAAATCGGCGTTCTCGGAGAGGAAGCCGTAGCCGGGATGCACCGCCTGGGCGCCGGTCTTGTGCGCCGCCTGGAGGATGGCCGGGATATTCAGGTAGCTCTGCGAAGCGGGCGCCGGCCCGATCAAGACGGCCTCATCCGCTGAATGCGTGTGCAGCGCTTCCCGGTCGGGCTCGGAGTACACGGCCACGGTCGGCAGTCCCATCTCGCGGCAGGCGCGCAGAATGCGGATTGCGATCTCCCCCCGGTTGGCGACGAGCACTTTCATATTTCTGGCTCCCTTCGCTAAAGCGGGATATTCCCGTGCTTGCGCTGCGGCGCGGGCTGGCGCTTGGCCTGCACGCTCTCCAGCGCGTCGATCAGCCGGCCGCGGGCGGCGGCGGGTGCGATCACATCGTCCAGATAGCCGCGGCTCGCGGCGATGTAGGGGTTGGCCAGCTGCTCCCGGTAGCGGCGGGTCAGCTCCTGGGTTTTGGCGGCCGGGTCTTCGGCGGCGGCGATCGCCTTGCGGTGGAGGATCTGGACCGCCCCTTCCGGGCCCATCACGGCGATCTCCGCCGCGGGCAGCGCCAGGTTGACGTCTCCACCCAGGTGTTTGGAGCTCATGACGATGTAAGCCCCACCGTAGGCTTTGCGCAGGATCAGCGACAGCTTCGGGACCGAAGCTTCAGCGTAGGCGTAGATCATCTTCGCCCCGTGGCGGATCACGCCGCCGTGCTCCTGATCTACCCCGGGTAAAAACCCGGGCGTATCGACCAGGGTCACCAGCGGGATGTGAAAGGCGTCACAGAACCGGATAAAGCGGGCAGCCTTGTCCGAGGCATCGATATCCAGTACGCCGGCAAGAAAATCCGGCTGGTTGGCAACCACCCCGATCGGGCTGCCGTTGAGGCGGGCGAACCCGATCACCAGGTTGCGGGCAAACTCGGGTTGAATTTCCAGAAAATCGCCTTCGTCGCACAGGGCGCCGATCACCTGGTGAACGTCGTACGGTTTGTTCGGCTCCTGGGGGATGATCTCGCCCAGCTCGGGGGTTTCGCGGGCGCCGTCGCGGGGCGGGAGGTAGGGAGGCTGATCCAGGTTATTGGAGGGCAAGAACGAAAGCACCCGGTGCACCTGGGCGAGCAGGCTGTCTTCGTCCGGCGCGGTAAAATGCGCCACCCCGCTGAGCGCCCGGTGCGCCCAGGCGCCGCCCAGTGAATCGGCATCGACTTCTTCGTGGGTGACCGATTTTACCACGTCCGGGCCGGTGATGAACATGTAGGATGTTTTTTCGACCATGAAGACGAAATCGGTGATGGCGGGTGAGTAAACCGCCCCACCGGCGCAGGGCCCCAGGATCACCGACAGCTGGGGGATAACCCCAGACGCGCGCGTGTTGCGCAGAAAAATCTCTCCATACGCGGCCAGCGCGTCGACACCTTCCTGGATACGCGCGCCGCCCGAATCGTTCAGCCCGATCAGCGGCGCTCCGTTCTGAAGCGCCAGGTCCATCACTTTGGCGATTTTCCGGCCATGGCTTTCGCCCACGGATCCGCCCAAAATGGTGAAATCCTGGGCGAAAAGAAACACCTGCCGGCCGTCGATTTTTCCCCAACCGGTGATCACGCCATCGGTGAGCGGCCGGGAAGGATCTGCTTCGGTGCTGCTTCCGCGCGCGGAAACAAACCGGTCCAGCTCGGTAAAAGTGCCCGCATCGAGCAGCGCCGCGATGCGCTCGCGGGCAGTTCGCTTTCCTTTCTGGTGCTGCTTCGCCGCCTGGTCTTCCCCCCCGCCGGCGAGAGCTGCAGCCTGCATCCGATCGAAATCTGTCAGATCAACCATTCCATTTCACCTGGTAAATTCGGATTAATGCGCAAATCCGGTAGCTATGGGGGTAACCCCATCGATCCCAAGTCGTTGCGCGGGGCGCAGGCCGGGTAATCTGCGGCCCCCGCCCGCCCGGAATTACGGAAAAATCATATCTCCGGTATGACAAATATCATAGAGAAGTTAAAATCGCGTTGCTACAATAAGCTATAATCTTTTAAGGTTCGTCTGAATGCATTGAGGGATCCGGGTTTTCCTCACGATCGTCCTCTTCGCAGTCCCGAACGCCATCACCGGGCTGTTCTTCTTTCCTCCCAGCGAAACCTAATTTTCTACGAAAATGGAGCAAAAATCCATGGAAAAGCCCCCATCAGCGGAACTGGCGGATAAAACCCTCCCAAAAAGCCCGACCGGGATCCAGGGATTGGATCAGATTGTCAACGGAGGTCTCCCAAAGGGACGCACAACGCTGGTTTGCGGCGGCCCGGGCTGCGGGAAAACGCTCCTGGCGGTCGAGTTCTTGATCCGCGGCGCGGAGCAGTTCGGCGAGCCGGGGGTCTTCATGGCCTTCGAGGAAACCCAGGAAGACCTTTCCAAGAACGTGGCCTCACTGGGGATCGACCTGCAAGACCTGATCGACCGGCAAAAAATCTTCGTCGATTACGTGTACCTGGAGCCCTCCGAGATCGAGGAGACGGGTGAATATGACCTGGAAGGGCTGTTCATCCGGCTGGGATCGGCGATCGACGCCATCGGCGCAAAACGGGTGGTGCTGGATACGATCGAATCGATCTTTTCCGGGTTCGGCAACGAAGGCATCCTGCGCGCGGAGGTCCGCCGGTTGTTCCGCTGGCTGAAAGAAAAAGGGGTCACGGCGATCGTGACCGGCGAGCGCGGAGAAAAATCGCTCACCCGCTACGGCCTCGAGGAATACGTTTCCGACTGCGTCATCCTGCTGGAGAACCGCATGGTGAACAAGATCGCGAACCGCATCCTCCAGGTGGTTAAATACCGCGGCTCGGCGCATGGGACGGACGAGTATCCATTCTTGATCGGGAAGGAGGGGCTGTGGGTTCAGCCGATCACCTCCATTGGGCTGAATTACCCGGTATCCAGCCAGCGCGTCCCGACCGGCATCCCCGCGCTGGACGACATGCTCGGCGGGAAAGGTTATTTCCGCGGGTCGAGCGTGCTGATTTCTGGCACGGCGGGGACCGGGAAAACCAGCCTGGCGGCCAGCTTTGTGGATGCGGCCTGCCGGCGCGGCGAGCGCAGCCTGTTCTTTGCCTTTGAGGAATCAACCGCCCAGATCCTGCGGAACATGAGATCGATTGGATTGGACCTGCAGGGGTGGATAGACCAGGGACTGCTGCAGTTCCATGCGGCGCGGCCTTCTCTCTAAGGGATCGAAATGCACCTGCTGACCCTGCAAAAAACCATCGAGGAGTACCGGCCAGAGATTGTGGTGATCGACCCGCTAACCAACCTGACGTCGATCGGCAGCAGCCTGGAGGTGAAATCCATGCTGACCCGCCTGATCGATTTCCTGAAAATGAAACAGGTGACGGCGATCTTCACCAGCCTCACCAACGGCTCGGACACGGAGATCAGCGCCGAGGTGGGTATCTCCTCCCTCATGGATACCTGGCTCCTGGTGCGCAACATGGAGACGGGCAGCGAGCGCAACCGCGGGCTGTATGTCTTGAAATCCCGGGGAATGGCCCATTCCACCCAGGTGCGCGAGTTCCGGCTGAGCGATCACGGTGTGGAGCTGGTTGACGTCTACGTGGGGCCCGAGGGGATTTTGACGGGTTCGGCGCGAACGGCTCAGGAAGGCCGGGAGAAAAGCCTGGCAGTAAAGCGGCAGGCTGAGGTCGAGCGCCACAAGCGGGAAATGGAACGCAACCGCAGCAGCCTGCAGGCGCAAATATCCGCGCTGCAGGCCGCGATCGAGCTGGAAGAAGAAAAATACCAATCCTTCCTGGCCGATGAGGACCGGGAACGCCAGCTGCAGGCCGGCGAGCGCGGGGCGCAGGTCCGGGCCCGGCAGCGCGGAACCCCCAATGGAGGGAATTAATGGACGCGTCTCTTGACCTCAGCCGGCGCGGGAACGGCGACGGACTGGATGTGGATGAGATCTGGGAGCTGCGCCTGTACGTTGCCGGCCAGACCCCCAAGTCGATCACGGCTTTTGCCAATCTGAAAGCCTTATGCGAAACGCATCTGGCGGGCAAGTACCGCATCGAGGTGATCGACCTGCTCGAAAACCCGACCCTGGCGCGCGGCGACCAGATCCTGGCGATCCCCACGCTGGTCCGCAAGCTGCCTGAACCGGTGAAAAAGATCATCGGCGATCTCTCCAATACCGAACGTGTGCTGGTCGGGCTGGACCTCCGGC
>JAJYJF010000080.1 GCA_021796375.1 Chloroflexota bacterium
ACCAGCGCCGTCGGGTGGCTGCGATTTTCGATGGCGACCTGCCATGCCACCCGCGTCTCATTGGCGTCTGCAGGGCGGATCACCACCAGACCCGGGATCGCCCTCAGGCTGGCAAGCTGCTCGATTGGCTGGTGGGTGGGACCGTCTTCCCCGAGGCCGATGCTGTCGTGCGTGAACACGTAAATCACCTGGAGATCCTGGAGAGCTGCCAGCCGGATCGGCGGGCGCATGTAGTCCGAGAAGATCAGGAATGTGGAGGCGAATGGGATTAATCCCTGGAAGCAGCCGATCCCATTGGAGATCGCGCCCATCGCGTGCTCCCGCACCCCATAATGGATGTTCTTCCCGGCGTACGACCACCCTCCGCCCGCCGATCCCTGGGTGTCCAGCTTGCGGGTATCATCTTCGGGCGGCTCGAAATCGCCCTGGTCTTTTAAAGAGGTATGCGTGGATGGGTCGAGGTCGGCCGAGCCGCCGATGAATCCCGGCAGTCTGGCGGTGAAGGCGTTCATCATCCTGCCGGATGCCACGCGGGTGGCCATTCCTTTCGGGTCCGCCGGGAAGTGCGGCAGGTCGCGGTCCCAACCATCGGGCAGGCGCCGGTCGATGATCGTCCGCAGCTCGCCGGCCAGGTCAGGATGATTCTCCGCGTACCGGTCGAACAGCGACTGCCACCCGGCCTGCTGTTTGGCGCCGGCTTCCACGGCCTGGCGAAAATGCGTCAGGGCGTCCTCGGGCACGTAAAACGCCGGCTCGACCGGCCATCCAAGGTTTTCCTTGGTTAAACGTACCTCGCTCTCGCCCAGCGGGCTGCCGTGCGCCTCGAAGGTATCCTGCTTGTTGGGCGATCCATATCCCAGGTGCGTCCTCACCAGGATCAGCGAGGGCTTTTCGGTCTCTGCCCGGGCCACCTCGATTGCGTGGGTGATCGCGTTCAGGTCATTTCCATCCTCCACCTGGATCGTCTGCCAGCCATACGCCTGGAACCGCTGGGCGACGTCTTCCCGGAAGGTGATATCCGTCCCGGCCGAGAGGGTGACCCGGTTGGTGTCATACAGATAGATCAAGCGCCCCAGCTTGAGATCCCCGGCGATCGAAGCCGATTCGGATGCCACCCCTTCCATCAGATCACCATCTGAAACAATAGAATAGGTGTAATGATGGATGAGATCAAACCCAGGCCGGTTATACCTGGCGGCCAGGTACGCTTCCGCGATGGCCATCCCCACCCCATTCCCGAAGCCCTGGCCGAGCGGCCCGGTAGTCGTCTCCACCCCGGGGGTGCGGCCTTTTTCCGGATGCCCGGGGGTGATCGAGCCCCACTGGCGGAAATTTTTGAGGTCCTCTAGCTTCACTTCGTAGCCGGTCAGATACAGCAGGCTGTAGAGCAGCATCGAGCCGTGCCCGGCGGAGAGGATAAAACGGTCCCGGTCGAACCATTGAGGGTCCCGGGGGTTATGCTTCAAGAATTTTGTCCATAAAACGTAAGCCATCGGGGCTGCGTCTAGCGGCAGTCCGGGATGGCCGCTGTTTGCTTTCTGCACCGCGTCTACCGAGAGAAACCGAATTGTATTGACGCTCAGTTCATCCAGGTTCGTCCTGGTTTGGGATTTTTGCGAAATTGAATTCAAATCAACCACCTCTATTCAGGCATTTTCAGGCTTTTCCGATCCGGGATAGCTGTATCGCTACTCTGCGGCCCCCATGCACCCGGTTGATATCTCCCACTCTTTTAATCATACAGTTTTTAAAGGATTTTTGCACGTTCTTCTAGTTTTTGGGGTGCATCCCAGTTCCCGCAGATTTCACTGGGGATGGGATTTGTCAATGAACTGGGATGCACCTTGATTTTTGGTGAAACGAGAATTCCAGGATACAATCAACCCGACGTTTGGGAAAAGGCAGACCGCATGCTTACCGAAGATTATTTGATGCGCTACCTGCGAATCGCGACGGCTGCCCTGGCGCAGATGGTCGGGCTGAAAGCCGCCGGACTCGACCAGGACGCGCTCTTTTTGCTGGACCGGACCCTCGAGCAGCTTTTGGGTCTGCGCATCGATCTGATCCGCAGCCTGAACCCCCACGACCTCTTGAGCCTGCTCGCCGAGCAGGACCGGATGGACCCTCCCCTGCTCGCCACGCTCGGGGAACTTTTTTCCGGGGAGGCCGATCTGCTCAACCGGCTCAACCGGCCGGTCGATGGGCTTTCCTCATCAATCCATTCGCTCAACCTCTATCTCGAAGCCTGGTTTCAAGGAGCGAGAGATGGAGACCTGGAGCAGAAGATCGCCCGCGCGGACGCTGAACTGCAGGATAAGACCCTCCCCGAGGATATCCTCTTCTCGCTGTTTTCCTACTACCGTGAAAAAGGGGAAGACGGCGCCGCCTTCGCCGGCGTCGCAGACCTGCTCGCCCTTTCCGGAAACCTGCTCGACCTGGTCGAGCTCGCCCGCGAATTCTACACGGAGTTGCTGGGCAAGACCGATCAAGCCCTGGCTCAGGCGGGCTTGACTCGGGCAGAAATCCAGCAGGCGCTGGACAGCCTGGGGGCCGAGAGGTGAAGGAGGTTGCCTGGTTCATCACCCCGCACGGATTCGGCCACGCCTCCCGGGAATGCGCGGTGATATCCGCCCTGCGCGACCTCATCCCTGACTGCCATTTCCACGTCTACACTACCGTCCCGCGGTGGTTTTTCCAGGATTCTCTGGGCGGGGGTTTCACCTATCACGAGTTGGAAACGGACGTCGGCATCGTCCAGCACGGGCCTTTCGAGGAAGATTTCCCCGCCACTCTGCGCAAGCTGAGTAGTTTTTTACCCATTTCGGAGGGCAGCGCGCCTGACGCCGTCCGGGAGCTGGTTGAGAACCGGGTCAGGCTGGTGGTCTGCGACATCTCCCCGCTGGGGATCGAGCTTGCCCGCCTGGCCGGGATCCGGTCGCTGCTCATCGAAAATTTTACCTGGTCCTGGATTTATTCCGGATACGCTAGCCGGTACCCGGAGCTGAACCCGGCGATCGACGAACTGCGGAAGATCGAATCGCGGGCGGACTACCGCTTCCAAACCGAGCCAGTTCGCGGCCGGCTTCCTCAGCTCCCCCTTTTCGCGCCTGCCGCCCGGCATCCCCGGAAGAGCCGTGCCCAGGTGCGGGGCAGCCTGGGCATTTCGAGCTCGGATGCCTGTGTCCTGGTCACCACCGGGGGAATCCCTTTCGCGGCCGGCGGCTGGAAAGGGGTCCATTTTCCCACCGGTATCCGCCTGATCATGCCGGGCACGGTCGAGAAACTGACCCGCTCGGGCAGCGCGATCTTCCTCCCCCACCACTCGGATTTCTACCACCCCGACCTGGTCAACGCCTGCGACGCCGTTGTCGGGAAGGTCGGCTACAGCACGCTCGCTGAAACCTACCGCGCGGGTCTCCCGTTTGGATTCATCAACCGGCCAGGTTTCCCGGAATCCCCGGTCCTTGCCAGGTACATTCGCGAACGGATGTCCGGGAGGGAGATCAGCCTGGAAGATTTTCTCTCCGGCAGCTGGGTCGAGGATCTTCCATCCCTCCTGCGGCTTCCCCGCCGGCCGCCCGCGGAGGAAAATGGCGCCGCACTTATGGCCTCGCGGATCCAGGAGCTGCTTTGACCCGGCGCCCTACCCGCATTTACGAATGCCAGCGGCCCGGATGCGGGTTTCGTTTTCCGGCGATCGCCGGGGTGCCAGCTTCCGAGCGCTGCCCGCGCTGCGGGTACCCGGCAAAAGCCGCTGCCGTAGAATCGCCCCCGCGCGGGGTAGCTCCCTCGCCGGAGCCGCCGCCCGGCCCGCCGCTCGAAGCGCTGCTGGATAATATCCGCAGCACGTTTAACGTGGGGGCCATGTTCCGGACCGCAGACGGTGCGGGCATCCGCTGCCTGCACCTGTCCGGCGTCAGTGCCACCCCGGAGAATATCCGCACGGCGAAAACCGCCTTGGGGGCGGAGCTCAGGGTGCCCTGGGATTATTCCTCAAACGGGCTGGGAGCGGCGCAAGAAATGGCCGCCCGGGGACTGAAGCTGTGGGCTCTGGAAGGCGGTGAAGGCACCGTTTCTATCTTCGAAGCTGTCCAGGAGCTGGATGATGCTCCCATCGGGCTGGCGGTCGGCAACGAGATCAGCGGGGTCGATCCGGGAATCCTGGCGCTCTGCCAGAAAGTGGTCCACATCCCGATGCAGGGATATAAACGCTCCCTGAACGTGGCGATCGCGTTCGGTATCGCCGCGTACATGATCCGTTTCGCGCCTAGCCCTCGCCGGTGAGGGCTTCTTTGGCTTTCTTGGTCTGCTTCCCGCGCTCTTCGGTATCGAGGATGCGCTTGCGGATGCGGAAGTTTTGAGGGGTGACCTCGAGCAGCTCGTCATCCGCCAGGTACTCGATGGCCTCATCCAGGCTCATCATCCGCGGGGGGGTCAGACGGACCTCGATATCCTGATTGGAAGAGCGCATGTTGGTCAGGTGCTTTTTCCGGCAGACGTTGACCGGGACGTCCACGCCCCGCTGGGTCTCGCCGATGACCATGCCTTCGTAAACTTCGACACCCGGGGTCACGAACAGGGTGCCGCGCTCCTCGGCATTCTTCAATCCATAATTGGTGGTAATGCCCGCCTCCCAGGCGACGAGCGACTGCGTGTTCCGGGAGGGGATCGGCCCAGAATAGGGATGGTAGCCGTGGAATAAGGTGTTCATGATCCCGGTCCCGCGGGTGGCGGTCAAAAACTGGTAGCGAAAGCCCAAGAGGCCGCGGGTAGGCACCAGGTACTTCAAATAAACCGTGCCCTCATTGCTGTTTTCCATCGACTGCATCTGCCCGCGCCGCGCTCCGAGCATTTCGACCACCCGGCCGGCGGTATCCGGCGAGGTCTCGATGTGCAGCTCTTCGTAAGGTTCCAGCAGCTCTCCGCTTGGGCTTTGTTTGAAGATCGCCTCCGGCCGCGAGACCTGGAATTCGTAGCCCTCGCGCCGCATGGTCTCGATCAGGATAGCCAGGTGCAGCTCGCCGCGCCCGGAGACCAGGAAGGTATCCGACGCGTCCGTTTCCGCGACACGCAGCGCGACGTTGTGCTTCAGCTCGTCGAACAGCCGATCGCGGAGCTTTCGAGAGGTCGACCAGCGCCCCTCCCTCCCGCTGAACGGTGAGGTGTTCACCCCGAAGGTCATGCGGACCGTGGGCTCTTCGACCTCGATCGGCGGCAGGGCAGCCGGCTGGTCGGCGTCCGCGATGGTCTCCCCAATGGCGATTTCCTCCAAGCCGGCGATGGCGACAATTTCCCCGGCCGCGGCTTCGGGCACCTCGATCCGCTCGAGGCCCTGGTGCACGTAGAGATAGCGGATTCGCTCCGGGACGATCTCCCCGTTCAGCTTGATGCGGGCTACATTTTGGCCGGCCTGGATTTTTCCGGCGAACACCCGCCCGAGCGCGGTCACGCCGCGATAATCGTCATACCCCAGGTTGGTGACCAGCAGCTGCAGCGGCGCATCCAGGTCAACCCTGGGGGCAGGGATGGTCCGCAGGATGGCGTCGAACAGCGGCTGCAGGTTCGGGGAGAGATCCGGGGTGATCCCCGCCTGCCCGGTGATGGCATTGGCGTAGATGATCGGAAAATCCGCCTGCTTCTCATTCGCTCCCAGCTCGATGAACAGGTCGAAAGTATTGTTGATCGCCTGGTCGGGCTCTGCATCCTTGCGGTCCATCTTGTTGATGACGACAATCGCCCGGTGGCCCATCTGGAGCGCCTGCTTGAGGACGAACCGGGTTTGCGGCATCGGCCCTTCGGCGGCGTCAACCAGCAGCAGCACCCCATCCACCATGTTCATCACACGCTCAACCTCACCGCCAAAATCCGCATGCCCGGGGGTATCCACGATATTGATTTTCACCATCGACTGGATCGCCGGATCGTAAATCTGGATCGCCGTATTTTTGGCCAGGATGGTGATCCCGCGCTCGCGCTCCAGGTCGTTCGAATCCATGACCCGCTCGACCACCTGCTGGTTTTCGCGAAACACCTTCGCCTGCCTGAGCATGCCATCCACAAGGGTTGTTTTCCCGTGGTCGACGTGCGCCACGATCGCGATATTGCGTAGATCGGTCCGTTCTGAAATCATCTGCCTCTAACCTTCATCGGCGCGCGTTCAAGCCGCTGCGCCAGCCATTCCCATAAAAAACCTCGACCGTGACTGGCCGAGGTCAGCATTCATTCCTGAGATTATAAAATGTCCCTCGAGTTTTGAGAAGAGGCTGGGGTTTAATCAACAAATCCTATCTAATATCGCGTATAATGGGACCCTGCCGGCAGATCAGGTAACCGGACAGGTTGGCAAAGGACGAAACCCGCATGGGCCTTCAATATAACAGCTCGCGGGACTCTATCTCGGGTTCAGTCGAGCGGATTACTTTCTACAATCCAGAAAACGGCTACAGCGTTATCCGTCTGAATCCGGAGCGGCGCAACATGCCGGGTGCGAACCGGGAAGGTTTGGTGACCGTTGTCGGCAACCTGCCCGAGGTCGCGCTTGGAGAATTTTTACGCCTTTCCGGCCGCTGGGAAAATCATCCCCACCATGGGCTTCAATTCAACGCAGAAGTTTGCGAGCAAACGCTTCCCGCTACCTCGGAGGCCATCCGGCGCTACCTGGGCTCAGGATTGATCAAAGGCATCGGCCCCCGGCTCGCCGAGCGGATCACCACCAAGTTCGGTGAAACCACCTTTGATGTCATCGAGAGCCATCCCGAGCGCCTGCGCCAGGTGGCGGATATCGGGGAAAAACGCCTCAATTGGATTATCCGCGCCTGGGCCGAGCAAAAACAGATCAAAGAGATCATGTTCTACCTGCACGCTCGCGGGCTGAGCACCAACCTGGCGATTAAAATCTACAAAGAATACGGCGACAGCGCGCTGGATGTGATCCAGAGCGACCCCTACCGGCTCGCCCGGGATATCACCGGGATCGGGTTCAAGACCGCAGACCGCATCGCGCAGGCCATGGGTCTCGCGGCGGACCACCCCTCGCGCATCCAAGCCGGGCTGATTTACTCGCTCAACGAAATGAGCAACAGCGGGCACGTCTATTCGCCGCAGGGCGAGCTGGTCTCGCGCGTCACCCAGCTCCTGGAGGTCCCGCCGGAGCTGGTCCTGCCCGCGCTCGAGGCGCTTTCGGAAGACGACCGCATCCGGGTCGACTTTCTGGCCTACCGGGAGGGTGGAGCGCCCCCGCGTAAAGCCCGGGATGAAGCCGCGGTGTACCTGACCCCGTTCTACCGCGGTGAGACCAGCGTCGCCGAGAAGCTCCGCGCGCTGAGCCTGATTCGGCCGTCCCGTCTGGCAAACCTTCAGGCCGCCTGGGATTCCTCCCCCGGAAAAACCGGGCTGGATCTCTCGCCCGAGCAGATGGCGGCCATCCAAACCGCGCTCATCTCCCCAGTGAGCGTTCTCACCGGCGGTCCGGGCACCGGGAAGACGACCGCCTTGAACGCCCTGATCGGCATCCTCCAGCGCGGAAAGAAGAAATTTGCGCTCGCTTCCCCGACCGGCCGGGCCGCCAAGCGCTTATCGGAAGCTACCGGTCACCCGGCTTCGACCATCCACCGCCTGCTCGGGTTTTCTCCCGGCACGGGGTTCGAATTCAACGCCGAGAACCCGCTCGACCTGGATATGCTCGTGGTGGACGAAGCCTCCATGCTCGACCTGCTGCTGGCCAACCACCTGCTGAAAGCCCTCCGGCCGGGGACCCACCTGCTGCTGGTGGGCGACGTAGACCAGCTCCCATCGGTCGGCGCCGGCGACGTCCTCCGCGACCTCATCGACAGCCAGCTCGCACCCGTCACCCGGCTGAATGCGATTTTTCGCCAGGCTGCCGGGTCGCAGATTATCACCAACGCCCATCGCATCCATCAGGGCCAGATGCCGGTACTCCGCCAGGACAACCGCGATTTCTTCCTCTTTCCGGCTGACACAGCCGAGGACGCCGCCCAATGGCTGCAGGACGTAGTCTGCGAGCGGATTCCGCGGCGCTTCGGGCTCAGCCCTCGCGATGAGATCCAGGTAATCAGCCCGATGTACCGCGGCGCGGTGGGGGTAGACGCGCTGAACCTCCGCCTGCAGGCAGCCCTCAACCCGCCTTCGCCGGCCAAACCCGAGCGCTCGCTCTACGGCCAGCTGTTCCGAATGGGCGATAAGGTGATGCAAATCCAGAACAATTACGAAAAAGAGGTCTTCAACGGGGATATCGGTTGGGTCTCCGG
>JAJYJF010000081.1 GCA_021796375.1 Chloroflexota bacterium
GGAAACGCCCGGGTCGGGGATGAGGTGTCCATCACGGTCCAGGTGCAGCCGGACGGCTCGATGGTTGCCGAAACGGTCCGGGTGATCGCGCCCGCCGCGGGCATCCGCACCCAGGCTCAAGCCACACCCGGCTCGCGGATCGCGCTCTCGCAGACGGTCCAGGCCAAGCGGGGCATCCGCGGCTCCGCCCACACGCAGCCCGCGGCGCCCAGGTCCAATCCCAACCCTCAGAAAACCAGCCCTCCCGCCGGGTCGTTTCTCTCCCCGACAGCACCGACGGAGCCGCCCTCCGTGGTACCTTCGACCAGCACGCCAACCAGCACGCAGACCCCCACACAGCAGGCGACCGCCAGCGCTACCAGCGCGCCGGTTTCAAGCGCAACCCCGACCGTCCAGCCGAGCGAAACCGGTACCGCGCTCCCCACCACAACCCCAACGGCCGGAGCGAGCGCCACCCCCGGGGATACCGGTACCCCAACCAGCCTGCCCAGCCAGACGAACACCCCGACGCCCACGGCGACCGATACTCCAACGCCAACCTACACCCCGCTGCCCCCCGCGACCGATACGCCATCTCCGGCGCCCAGCGCGGTTTCCCCCTCAGCAACCGCCGATCTCCCGGCCCCCGCCGGACCTCAGGCGCCAGATCCAACCCCTGCGCTCCCCACGCCAACCCCCACACCCACGCCTTCCTCCACCGCTTTCCCGCTGATTAATATTCTGATCAGAATCCTCCAACTTGCTGGACCCACAATTTCGCCGTAGCCCAGAGGCCGAACAGTCCCAGGGAGGGGTTTTCGGAGCAGGCCATCCGGCCTGCTCTGCCCTAGTTAATATTAAATGCCGTACCGCCGGGCACGGAGCCGCCCGGCGGTACAGTTCAGTTCAGGAGAATGCTCCCTTAATTTAATGGGGTTCATTTAAGCGCAAATGAAGCGCGGATAAAAACCGGATGAGAGAGCCTGCTCTCCCCCCAAGACTGCTCTCTTCCCTAACCGCCGGCAACCGCGCGGATCGCGGCTGCCGGGATGGGCCCTTCGCGGACCACCCGCAGCGGGCTGGCGGTACAGTCGACCACGGTGGAAGGCATGCCGCCGGGCGTTCGCCCGCCGTCGAGGATCAGGCTCACCTGCTCGCCCAGCTGTGCGAAGACATCCTGCGCGGTGAGCGGGTTCTTGCCCCCGGAAAGGTTGGCCGAGGTGGTCGCCAGCGGCCCGCTGCGCCGGATCAGGTCCCTCACCGGGTCGTGATCGGGGATGCGCAAGCCGACGGTCGGCAGGGGCGAGATCTCCGCCGGCAGGCCGGGATGGCGGGTGACGACCAGCGTCAGCGCCCCGGGCCAGAAGCGCTCTGCCAGCCGGAGGGCCGCCTCTGGAAGCCCCGCGCTGACCAGCGGCGCCTGGTCCAGGTCGCCGAGCAAAACGGCAATGGCTTTCTTCGGATCGCGGATTTTGGCCTCGTACAGGCGCTCGATCCCCGCGCGGGAGAAGGCGGAGGCGCCCAGCCCATAGACCGTATCCGTCGGAAACGCCACGATTTCGCCGCGTGCCAGCATCTCCAGCGCGCGAGAAACCGCCTGGGGGTCATCGATCGGTCGGATGTCAACGCTCATCCAGCTCTCCCGGGAAGCGGGTTCCCCACCAGGATCATGCTCCCTCCCGCTCGATCCTCAGCAGCCGGTCGCGGCCCGCCAGGTCTCTCAAGATGCGGACCTTCCACCCGGGGAAGGCGTCCTCTCCGAGCCGGGCGGCGGCTTCCCCCTGGCTTTCCTCGATTTCTGCCAGGAGCAGGCCGCCCGGCGCCAGACGGACCGCAGCCTGCCCAAGCATGCGCTCGATCAGACCGGTGCCCTGGGCGCCGCCATCCAGGGCGAGCGCGGGCTCCCGGTGGTAAACGGGCAGGCCGCGCAGCTTGCCGGAGGGGATGTAGGGGAGATTGGCGCACACCAGGTCTACCGGCGCGCTGACCGGTTCGAGCAGATCTCCGCAGCGGAAATCCACCTGCCCGGCAACCCCATGCCGGGCTGCGTTTTCGCGGGTGACGGATAGGGCTGCCGGCGAGAGATCGGTGGCGGTTATCTTCAATCCGGGCGCATTTACCGCCAGGCTGACGGCGATGCATCCCGACCCGGTGCCAACGTCAACCGCCTGCCCCCGGTCCGGATGTTTCGAAACCCATTCGAGCGCCAGCTCGACGAGCAGCTCGGTCTCCGGGCGCGGGATGAGCACCTCCCGGGTCAGGTGGAAGGCCAGGCCGTAGAACTCCCATTCCCCCACCACATACGGGAGCGGTTCGCCCCGACCGAGCCATTCCAGGGCCTGCTCGAAAGCGCGGAAAATATCTGCTTCCAGGCCGGCTTCGGGATGAGCGGCCAGCCAGGCCCGCGGCTGCCCGCTCAGGTGCGCCAGCAGCGTCTGGGCATCCAGGCGGGGGGTATCGCTGAACGGGACGAGGACCCCGGCCGCCTGCGCCACCGCCGCGCCAATCGAGGGAAGCTCAGCCTTCATCCTCGCGGGCTTCTATTCCGGTGCTCGCCAGGCGCTCGGTCTCGTCGCGCAGCGAGAGCTCGTCGATAAAGCCGTCCAGCTCGCCGTCCAGCACGGCCGGCAGGTTGTAAGAAGATATGTTGATGCGGTGATCGGTAACGCGCGACTGGGGGTAATTGTAAGTGCGGATTTTTTCCGCGCGCTCGCCCGTGCCGACCTGGGAGCGGCGGGTGGCCTCCAGCTCCTGCTGGCGCTTCTGCTCTTCGATCTCATACAGCCGGGCGCGCAGGATGCTCATGGCGCGCAGGCGGTTCTGCAGCTGCGAGCGCTCGTCCTGGCAGGCGACCACGATCCCGGTGGGGAGGTGGGTGATGCGCACCGCGGTCGAGTTTTTCTGCACGTTCTGGCCGCCCGCCCCCGCGGAGCGGTACACGTCCGTGCGGATGTCCGTTTCCGGGATTTCGATATCCACGTCCTCGACTTCCGCCAGAACGGCCACGGTGACCGTCGATGTGTGGATGCGGCCCTGCGATTCGGTCACCGGCACCCGCTGCACGCGGTGCACCCCCGATTCAAACTTGAGCCGCGAGTACGCCCCCTTGCCCTTGATCATGAAGATGATCTCTTTGTAGCCGCCGATCCCGGTCTCGTTCTCGGAGAGGACCTCCACCTTCCAGCTGTGCCGCTCCGCGTAGCGCACGTACATCCGGTACAGGTCGGCCGCGAACAGCCCGGCTTCATCCCCGCCCGTCGCGGCGCGGATTTCGACGATGACGTTCCGCTCATCGCGCGGGTCTTTCGGGACGAGCAGCCCCTTGAGCTCGGCCTCCAGGCGGTCCAGCTCGGGCTCGAGCTCCTCAATTTCGACCGCGGCCAGCTCGCGGAACTCTTCATCGGTTTCGCCGCTGTAAAGCTGGCGGGCCTGGTCGAGCCGCTGCTGGACCTGGCGGTACTCCGCTGCCTTGTTCACCACCGGCTCGAGATCGGCGCGTTCCTTGGCCAGCTCCGCGGCGCGCTGGTAGTCCTCCCCGACCTCGTTCAGCCCCCGGTTGATCTCTTCGTAGCGCTTCTCAATTCCTTCAACTTTTTCCAGCATACTCTTTCCATTTCATTTTACGTGCTGCAGCCCGGATGGATTATACTCCAGGAGGCTGGCGGCCATCTCTGGTCCGCCGCGGCTCGATCACCCAAGCAACCAATCCATATTTGTACCATTTAACACTACTTGGTCTATAATTTAAACAGATCTCATACGGGGAGAGTGCATATGTCTGTTCTGACCCTTTCGCAGTGGCAGTTCGCCATTACCTCGGTCTACCATTTCTTCTTCGTCCCGCTGACCCTGGGGCTTACCGTGATCGTCGCGATCATGGAGACCATCTATGTCTCCAGCGGGAATGAGATGTACAAGGCCATGGCTAAATTCTGGGGCAAGCTCCTCCTCATCAATTTTGCCATGGGGGTCGTGACCGGAATCGTGATGGAGTTCCAGTTCGGGATGAACTGGGCGAGCTACTCACGCTTTGTCGGGGATGTCTTCGGAGCCCCCCTCGCCATCGAAGCGCTGCTGGCCTTCTTCCTAGAATCCACCTTCCTGGGGGTCTGGATCTTCGGATGGGACAGCCTATCGAAAGGCCTCCACGCCGCCGCGATCTGGCTGGTTGCCATCGGGTCGAACCTCTCCGCCCTGTGGATCCTGGTGGCGAACTCCTTCATGCAGCAGCCGGTAGGCTACACCGTCGAGAACGGGCGGGCGGTGATGACCGATTTCTGGGCCTTGCTCGGCAATCCGCACGTGTGGGTCGAGTTTCCACATACCCTCTTCTCCGGGTACTCGACGGCTGCGCTGTTTGTCCTTGGCATCAGCGCCTACCACCTGTTCCGCAAATCCAACCCGGAGTTCTTCCGGCGGTCCTTCTCGCTGGCCAGCGTATTCGGGACCCTGGCGGTCCTGATGGTCATCCTGATCGGGCACAGCCAGGCGCAGGAGATGGTCCGCAACCAGCCGATGAAGATGGCGGCTGCCGAAGCCCTGTGGAGAAGCCAGGACCCCGCCTCTTTCTCCCTGCTGACCATCGGCAACCTGAGCCAGACCGGCGACGTCTTCGCGATCCGCATCCCAAGAGTGCTCAGCCTGCTGGCCTACAACCGCCTGGATGGGAAGGTCAACGGGATCTACAACCTGAACAGCCAGTACCAGCAGACCTACGGCCCCGGCAATTACATCCCGCCCGTGGCGGTGACGTACTGGAGCTTTCGCATGATGGTGGGGGCCGGGTTCCTGATGCTCGCCATTGCGGCCTACGGTCTCTACCACACGATGCGCGGCACCCCGCTCGAAAAATTCCGCTTCCTGAACCTCCTCCCCTTCGCGATCGGGCTGCCCTACCTGGCAAATACAACCGGCTGGCTGATGACGGAGATCGGCCGCCAGCCCTGGGTGGTCTTCGGCCTGATGAAAACCGCGGACGCCTCCTCCGCGAACCTCCAGCCAGGGATGGTGCTGGCCTCGCTGGTTCTCCTGACGGCCGTCTACGGGGTGCTGATGGCGGCGGATGTTTTCCTGCTCGTGCGCGCGGCGAAGGCCGGACCTGACCCCGCCGCCCAGGAGGCCGGACCCGGTTCACGCCCCGCCCAGGACGACCTCGGGCTGGGCATATCGATGGATTGAGAGGTGCGGGATGGATTTAAACACGCTGTGGTTCATTCTGATCGCCGTCCTGTTTATCGGCTATTTCATCCTGGAGGGGTTCGATTACGGCGTTGGCATCCTGCTCCCTTTTCTGGGGAAAGACGATGACCGCCGCCGGGTCATGCTGAACGCCATCGGCCCGCACTGGGACGGCAACGAGGTGTGGCTGATCACCGCCGGCGGGGCGATGTTCGCGGCGTTCCCCCTGTGGTATGCCACGCTTTTCTCCGGTTTTTACCTGCCGCTGCTCCTCATCCTGGTGGCCCTGATCTTCCGCGGGGTGGCAATCGAATTCCGCCACCAGGTGGATTCGCCCGGCTGGCGGCGCGCCTGCGATTGGGCGCTATTTGCCGGCAGCCTGGTCCCCGCGCTGCTGTGGGGGGTAGCCCTGGCGAATTTCGTCCGTGGGGTGCCGATTGACGCCCAGCAGAACTACGTGGGGGGCTTTTTCAACCTGCTCAACCCCTACGCGCTGGTGGGAGGGCTGGTCAGCCTGGTGGGTTTTACCCTGCACGGGGCTGTTTTCCTGACGCTGAAAACGACCGACCCGCTGCGCTCCGAAGCCCGCGGGTGGGCGATGCGCCTGTGGATCCCGGAAATCGTGCTGATCGTGATTTCCGTGGCCTTCACCTACCTGGCCACCGATTTTATCAATAAAATCGGCGTCAACCCCGGCCCGGTGCCGATCGGCGCGGTGATCGCGCTCCTCGCCGCCGGCTGGTTCGCCTCGCGCAAGCAGGACGGCTGGGCGTTTATCATGACGTCCGCCACCATCCTGCTGGCGTCCATCACCATCTTTATGCAGCTCTTTCCGCAGGTGCTGGTCTCCAGCCTCAACCCGGATTGGAGCCTGACCATCTACAACACGGCTTCCGGCCCCACGACCCTGCAGGCGATGTCGATCGTCACCCTGATCCTCCTGCCGGTCGTCCTGGTTTATTTCATCTGGAGCTACTGGGTGTTCAGAAAGCGGGTCACCAGCCAGGCCGGGAATTTGCATTATTAGCGCCGTTTGGGACTGAAAAATCGATCGATCGTCCCGCGGGATCGGGCTGGCCCGCCCCGCGGCTCTTTTCCCCCCGATGGTACAAGCGGTGGGAATCCTCGCATGAAATCCTTGAAAATCCTCCCCAACCGCTTGACTGCCGCGGCGGGCCTGCCGCTCGGCCTTTCGGTCGGATCGGGCGCCATCCTTGGGCTGCTCATCCTGGCCCAGGCCGGGCTGCTCAGCCAGATCATCGCCCGCGGCTTTCTGGGCGGGGAGAAACTCGAGGCGCTGATCCCCCAGCTGGCCTGGCTGGCGGGGGTCGTCCTGTTGCGGGCCGGGGTGACCGCCGCTGGAGAAACCTCCGCGCGGTTCGCAGCCGTCCGGGTGAAATCGGCGGTCCGGCAGGCGCTGGCGGAGGCGCTGCTCGCGCAGAGTCCCCGCCGCCCCGGGGAGGAGCGCACCGGCGAGCTGGTCAACACAGCGACGGCCGGCGTGGAAGCCCTGGACTCCTATTTCAGCCAGTATCTGCCCCAGCTGGCCCTGGCTGCGCTGATCCCGCTGCTCCTGCTGGCAGCCATTTTCCCGGTGGATGGCCTGACCGGGCTTGTCCTGCTGGTCACCGCGCCGCTCATTCCAATCTTCATGATCCTCATCGGAAATCTCTCGGAATCGACGACCCGCCGCCAGTGGCGCGTGCTTAGCCAGCTCTCAGCCTATTTTCTAGATTCGCTCCAGGGATTGGCCGCTTTAAAAATGCTCAACCGCAGCGCCGACCAGGCGCGGAACGTCGAGATCGCCAGCCAGCGCTACCGCCAGGCCACCCTCTCCGTGCTGCGCATCAGCTTCCTCTCGGCTTTCGCCCTCGAGCTCATCGCCACCCTGAGCACCGCCGTGATCGCCGTGGAGATCAGCCTGCGGCTGCTGGCGGGCCGGCTGGATTTCCCCCACGCCCTGTTCCTGCTCGTCCTGGCCCCGGACTTTTACCTCCCTCTGAGAACGCTGGGGGCGCGCTTTCACGCCGGGGCTGCCGGGACCACCGCCGCGCGGCGCATCGCCGAGCTGCTGGCCGAGCCACATGCGCCGGCTCCCGCTAAACCAGCCCCGGCACCCCCGCTGCCCTGGACCATCCGCTTCGAGCGGGTCAGCTACACCTATCCGGGGCGAAAGACCCCGGCGCTGGACAAGGCCAGCTTCACCCTGCGCCCAGGCGAGCAGGCCGTCCTGGTCGGCGAGAGCGGGGCGGGAAAGACGACGGTCGCCCGGCTTCTCCTCGGCTTCTTGCGGCCGGATTCCGGGCGGATCTGGATCAACGACACGCCCCTGGACGAGATCTCAGCGGAGGAGTGGCGGTCAAGGCTGGCCTGGGTACCCCAGGATGCCTACCTCTTTACCGGGACGCTCGAATCCAACCTGCGCCTGGCCAGGCCGGAGGCCACCCGGGCTGAGCTGGATGCCGCGGTGGAGGCTAGCGGCCTGCGCTCCGCGGCCAAGGACCTGGGGACCTGGGTCGGGGAGCAGGGCTTGCGCCTTTCCGGCGGCGAGCGCCAGCGGCTGGGGATCGCCCGCGCGCTCTTGAAAGACGCCGCGTTCCTCCTGCTCGACGAGCCCGTCTCGCAGGTGGACCCAGAGCTCGAAGCCGCGCTCGCCGAAGCCCTCGCCCGGCTGAGCGCCGGGCATACGGCGCTGACGATCGCCCACCACCTGACGACCATCTCGCGCGCCAGCCAGGTGCTGGTTCTGCAGCAGGGAAAGATCGTCCAATCCGGATCTTACCAGGCGCTGCGCTCGGCGGAAGGACCGTTCCGGGAGCTGGTCGCGCCCGCGGAGGCGGCATGACGATGCATCCAGACGCGGACCTGCCTGCCCGGGTAGTGATCCCCCGGCTGCTGGCCTTCCTGGCGCCCTACCGCGGGACGCTGGCGCTGGCCGTCCTCTCCGGGCTGGCGGCGGTTGCCGCCGGGGTCGGGCTGATGGGCACTTCGGCTTACCTGATCTCCGCCGCGGCGCTGCGGCCGCCTTTCGGCGACCTGCAAGTGGCGGTCGTCGCCGTCCGTTTTTTC
>JAJYJF010000082.1 GCA_021796375.1 Chloroflexota bacterium
GCGGACGCGAGCGGTCCGCGCTGCTGTGCGACACTTTTGAAGCCGTGATCGGCGCGATCTATATCCACACCGGAATCCCGGCCGTGATGGAGTTCCTCGAGCCGCTGCTCGAGGAGTCTGCCGAAGAAATCCTGATCACCCACCAGAACGAGGACCCAAAGTCCAACTTACAGGAGTGGGCCCAGGCTCAGGGCTATAACGCACCGACCTATGCCACCCGCAACGCGACAGGCCCCGATCACGCGAAAATCTTCGAAGTTGACGTGGTGATCAACGGGCAGGTCTACGGGAGCGGGACCGGAAACAGCAAGCAGGTCGCCGCCAAGGCTGCCGCCATGGATGCCCTCGTGAAAATGGGCATTGACAAGCACTGATCAATTCCACCCTCAAAAAATGCCGCCTCGCCTTAAATCGTTGGTGCTGCAGGGATATAAAACGTTTGCCACCCGGACCGAATTTCAGTTCCCGGGCGTGATTACCGCGATTGTCGGCCCGAACGGGTCGGGTAAATCGAATATCGCGGACGCGATGCGCTGGGTGCTCGGCGAGCAGTCTTTTTCGCTGCTGCGCGGCCGGAAGACCGAGGATATGATTTTTTCGGGTTCGGAGCAGCGCCCGCGGGCGGGGATGGCATCGGCGACCATTACGTTCGACAACACCGATAACTGGCTGCCGATCGATTATTCCGAGGTTGCCATCACGCGCCGCGCCTACCGGGACGGCCAGAACGAGTACCTGCTGAACGGCCAGCGGGTGCGTCTCAGAGAGATCTCCGAGCTCCTGGCGCGCTCGGGGCTGGCGGAGCGTACCTATACCATCATCGGGCAGGGGCTGGTCGATGCCGCCCTGGCGCTGAAGCCGGAGGAGAGGCGAAAGCTTTTTGAAGAAGCTGCCGGGATCGGCCTTTACCGGAGCAGGCGGGAGGAGTCGATCAACCGCCTGGAAAATACCCGCCGCAACCTGGAGCGCGTGCAGGATATCCTCGTCGAGCTCGAACCCCGGCTGCGCAGCCTGGAAAAGCAAGCCCGCCGGGTAGATGAATACGACCGCCTCCAGGGAGAGCTGCGTCTTTTGCTCCGGGACTGGTACGGTTACCAGTGGCATCGAGCTCAGCGTGAGGTCACTCATGCGGTCGATCAGGTCAGGGTTGAGGAGGCGAAAAGCAAGCAGGCCCGCGAACACCTCATGGAAGTCAGCGCTGAGCTGGCGGTCTATAGGGGCCAGCTACAGGAGGTCCGGGGAAAGCTGAATGAATGGCACCGCCAGTCAGCCGGACTGCATGAGGCACGGGAGAAAATTAACCGGAACCTGGCCGTTCTGGAAGAACGCCAGAAAGCGCTGACCGATCAGAAGAACACCTTCGCCAGCGACCTGGCTCGTCTCGACGATGACCTGCTCCAGCGAAAGGAGCGGCTGGCCGGAATCCAATCGGAAAGCCGGAGGCTGGAAACAGACCTGGAAGAAGCCCAGCGGCAGCTTGAACAGGCGAAAAAGGAGCTGTCCGAGCAGCAAAACCAGCGGGCTGAGATCGAAAAAACCGTCCGGAGGCTGCGGCAGCTGCAGCTGGCCGCAGAAACCCGGCGCGTGCAGCTCAGGGCGCGCGGAGACGAGCTCTCCGGGAGGATCAATCAGTTCGACTTGGCTCACCTGAAAGCCACCAAATCCCTGGACAGCTTCCGGGCCGAGGCTGAGAAATGCCAGAAGAACCTGGATGAAGCCAGGCTGAAGAAAAGCGAGGCGGAAGCCGCGCGGGACCGGTCAGCTGCGCGGCTGGAAAAAGCGCGCAAGGCTCTGGACGAGCAGGAGGTCGAACGCCGCAAGGAGCTGGACGCGCGAGCCCAACTCGATGCCAGGTTCAGCCGGCTGGAAGCCCAGCTGGATGTGCTCGAGCAGGCTGAAAAATCCCTCAGCGGCGTTGCCGAAGGGGCCAAGGCCATCATCCAGGCAGCCCGCCAGGGAAAAATCCCCGGGAAGGCCCAGGCGATCAATTCCTTGATGGAAGTGCCGGCAGTTTATGAGACGGCGATCGCCGCCGCGCTGGGGGATCTGCTTGACGTGGTCATCCTGGGAGAAGACGCAGATCCAGACATCGCCCTGCAGGTCTTGGAAAATTCCCAGAAGGGGAGGGCGGCGCTGCTCCCCTTCCGCTGGCTGGCAGAGACTGCCAGCGTTCCATTCCCCAGCGACCCCGACTGCCTCGGGCTGGCTTCCGACCTGATCACGGCGCCGGCTGAGCTCATCCCCGCCATCCGGGCCCTGCTGGGCCAGGTACTGGTCGTCCGCGACCGGCAGGCCGCGAGCCGGCTGCGGCGACAAAACGGGTTCGCTTTTCGGATCGTTACCTTGAAGGGCGAGGTCTTTCATCCCAACGGCCTGACCTACGCAGGGCGGGATACCCGCGGCGGAGCGCTCTCTCGGCCGCGGCAGAAACGGGAGCTGGCCGACGCGGCCGCGGCCGTTCAGGCCGAACTTCGCCAGGCGAGCGAAAAACTGGCCCAGCTCGAGCAGAAAGCTGCCAGCGCCAGGCAGGACCAAAAACAGATCGAAGCTGAGGTTCTAAACCTGCGCAAGACCGCCGAGCAGGCGGGCGAAGCCTGGCAGCAATCCAGGATGGCGACCGAGCAGGCGCGCCGCCAGGCAGAGTGGCAGACCAACCAGATCGTCACGCTGGAATCTCAGCTTTCGGAAAGCCGGGTGGAACTGGAGAAGAACGGTCATAAGCTGGCAGCCGTCGAAGAAGACGTCGCGAGCACCCGCGACCAGGTTCGGGATGCAAACGCGCGGTTAGGGTCGCTGCCCCTGGATGAGTTCCAAAATCAGGTGGCGCATTGGAATACCTCCTGCGCGGTCACCAGCCGCGCCATTCAGGAAGCCGGCAAGCGCCTGGAGGAGCACCAGCAAAATATCTCGCGGAACCTCACCCAGCAGGCAGATCTTACAGCGCGAATGACCGGCTGCGATAACAGCCTGGTCCAGCTCGAGGAAGAAAAATCCCGGCTGCATGCTCAAGAAGCCAGCAGCTCTGCCCAAATCGCGGAGCTGCAGGAGCAGATTCTGCCGCAAGAAGCGGAAATCGACAAGCTGGAGAAAGCGTTCGCCGACCAGCAAGAAGAGGAACAATCCGCTCAACAGGCTTCCGCGCTCGCCGAGCGGATCCTGAGCCAGGGACAGATGGATCTGGCGCGGCAGAAAGAATCGATCGACAACCTGAAGCGCAGGATCGAAGACGATTTCGGGCTGGTGGCATTCGAGTATACTCACGAGGTTCCCGCGCAAGAACCTCTCCCGTTTGAGGGTATGGTCGAAGAACTGCCGGTTCTCAGTGAGCTGCCAGAAAGCCTGGAGCAGGAGATCAGCCGACTGCGCGGGCAGATCCGCAGGCTCGGGGCGATCAATCCGGAGGCTCAGGCGGAATATCGCGAGGTATCCGAGCGCCACCAGTTCATGACGAACCAGGTGACCGACCTGCGGAAGGCGGACCAGGACCTGCGGCTGGTCATCTCCGAGCTGGATGAATTGATGCGCAGAGAATTTCGCAAGACCTTCGAGGCGGTCGCCGCGGAGTTCAAGCATCTGTTCACCCGGCTGTTTGGAGGGGGGAGTGCCCGCCTCCTCCTGGTTGAAAATGATAACCCGACCGAATCCGGAATCGAAATCGAAACCAGGCTGCCGGGCAGGCGCGAGCAGGGGCTTTCCCTGCTTTCCGGCGGCGAGCGGAGTTTGACCGCGGTCGCGCTGGTATTTTCTCTGCTGAAAATCTCGCCGACGCCTTTCTGCGTGCTCGACGAGGTGGACGCCATGCTGGACGAGGCAAACGTTGGCCGGTTCCGCGACCTGCTGCTGGAGCTCAGCCAGCAGACCCAGTTCCTGGTCATCACCCACAACCGGAATACGGTCCAGGCGGCCGATGTGATCTACGGGATCACCATGGGGCACGATACTGCCAGCCAGCAGATCAGCCTCCGGCTCGACCAGCTCAGCGAGGAGATGGTCGGCTGAGGGTTCGACCCGCGGAAGATCTTCAGGTTTCGGCAAGCAATCAAAAAGACGCCCATTTACGCAGGGCGTCTTTTCGATTGCTAGATATGTGTCAGACCCGCCGGTTACTGTCCGGTCGTCGAGGCCGGGGGAGTAAATAGCGGTTGGGTTGGAACGCGGCTCTGCCAGACGGTGTCGTACCGGACGACGGTGGTGCTCTTCTCGGCAGCTGTCAGCCAATCCGAGAAGGTTTTATTCTTCAACGTGGCGAACTGGGTCGAGGTCAGGTTGCGAACTTCGTGACCCAGCACCTGGATAATATCGTACCCGTTGGTCGTTTTCACAGGCTGGCTGATCTCACCGATCTTGAGCGAAAAGGCCACATCGGAAAACGCCTTCACCATATCGCCCCTGGCAAACCATCCGAGGTCCCCGCCTTTATCTTTGGTGTTAGTGTCCGTAGACATTTCCTTGGCAACCTTGGCGAAATCTTCGCCGTTCTTCAGGCGAGTTTCGACGGTTTTCGCCGTGGCTTCGTTCGCGACGAGGATGTCTCGGGCCCAGACCATCTCTTCCTGGGGTTTCAGATCCTTGGTCAGAGCATCCTGCAGCTTCTGGCGGTAGAGCTGAGCTTTGATGATATTCCTGAGGTCGGCGTCCGTAAATCCGATCGATTTGAGGCTATCCTCGGCTGTTTTCACCCGGTTTTGATAGCCCTGAAGGGTGTACGGTGTGGGTGTCGCTGAAGGCGCTGAGGTTGGGGTTACCGTCGGGGTGACTGGCGCCGAGGTGGGGGTGGGAGTGGCGTTGGAGGTGGGGGTGGGTGCCGGGGTATCGGTTGGCGCGGTGGTTGGGGTGGGGGTGATTGTCACGAGAGCCAGCTGGGTTGGAGAAAGGGTCTCGGTAGCCGGCTCGGTAGGGGTGACGGTCGGGGTTGGCGTCCCGTTGGCATAATATCCAAAAGCCTCCTGAAGCCCTTTTTCGACCTCCGCGTCGGTCACCGTAATCCCCCGTTTTTTCGCTTCCTGGCGAATCAGAAGGTCGTCGATCATGCTGGTCAGCACGTTCTGGCCCATGGTGGTCGGATCGTTCAGTTCGCTGCTGATCTGGCTCAGCTGGCTTTGAAAATAGCTCGAGTTATTGGGATCGCTGCCGAACAGACTGGCAAGCTGCGACATATTGTTGTACTGCGAGATCAGCTGCACGCGCTGGTACTTGACCATGATCTGGAAATCGTGCGTCGTAATGGTTTGATTTCCGACCTTCGCCACCGGCTGCAGGCCTTGAAGAACCAACTGGTCGAGGATTCCATAACCGATTAGCAAAACCACAATCGCCAGAACGGAAAACGAAACGATCAGGATATTCCGATTCTGGATTCGCTCTCTTTCAACGCGAGCCAGATGCTTCTTTGTGAGAACTTTTGGGCTCTGGGTTTTTGGCATAAGGACCTCATTCTAAATAAATGGGGGCATGAGACAGCAACCCCATGCCCCGCTCATCTGATACGACAACCTGGCTACCGGGATGAATCATTCCATGGCTGGCTCGAGAATGGCAGCAGGGCCAGGTGACGGGCGCGTTTAATCGCCCGGGCAAGCTCGCGTTGATGTAAAGCACAGGTGCCGGTTTGGCGCCGCGGCCGGATCTTCCCGTCATCGGAAATGAACCGGCGGAGCAGGTCTGCCTGCTTGTAGTCGATCACCGTATTTTTATCTGCGCAGAACTGGCATATTTTCGGGCGAGAAATGTATCTTCGTCCCGGAGCCTGTTCGACCTCAGTATGAGTATCTTCCATGGCCATCATAAATCTCCTTCTCTTTCAAACCAGGATGAATTCCATCGTTAAAATGGGTATTCATCCTCCGTGTCGTCGATCATCGCAGATTCGGCCGTCTGGGTATTGTGAGCGGCCTCTTTCCGGTCACCGAGGATCATCATTTCGTTGGCGACAATTTCCACGCTGGTGTGTTTAACTCCTTCGTTATCATCCCAGCGGCGGGTTTGCAGGCGGCCTTCGACGTAAACCTGCTGTCCCTTGGTCAGATACTGCTTGCAGATTTCAGCGAGATTACCCCAGGTAACCACATTGAACCATTCAGTCTCTGTGTGCCGCTCACCGTCCGAGGTATTCCAGGTCCTGCTGGTGGCTACCGTAAACGTGGTAACCGGCCGGCCAGAAGGGGTGTAGCGCATTTCAGGATCGCGCCCCAAATGGCCAATGATCATTACCTTGTTCAATCCTCGACTCATTGTTTTGCTCCTCGAAAACCAAACCAGCCCAAGTGGTTTCGTGGACCTTGATGACTAAACCGCGGTGATGGAATAGCGGATGACGGGCTCGAGAAACCTGAGGTTGCGGTCCAGCTCGGCGCCGAATGCCGGCGCCATTTGAGCCTGAAGGAAAACATACTGACCCTCACGCTGCTTGCGGATCGCATAAGCCAGCCTGCGGCGGCCCCAGATATCCACCTTGTCGATCGCACCACCGGCGTCCGTGATCCAGCTCTTTACCCGGTCGACGATGCCTGATAGGGCATTCTCATCCAGATCTGGATGAACAATAAAAATTACTTCGTAATTACGCATTGGGAATCCTCCTTTCCACGGGATTGCCCCTGGACGAGGTCGTAGGCCGGCCAGGGGCGGAAAGTATATTGCTTGCATTTTCGCTACCAAACGGGGAAAAGTTTATCATAAACTCCCTGATTTGCACAGGGAGTTTGCGGGAGACCTTGTCCAAACAACTAACGAGAGACTGCCAGTTTTAAGACCTTCCCTCTTGCATCCAGGGTGACCCTGGCATAATGGTGATGCACTCGCTGTGCGAATTCTACGTCTTTGCTTACTTTTACCACCGTCCGGGACGGCATCGGCGAAGCCTTAACCTTCGCCCCCATCTGCGAGCCGGGCATGGGGTGTCCCTCGTCGTTAAACATCGCTCGCTGGCGGGGCATCGCGAAGTCGGATCCCTTCATGCCGGGGAGGTATTGGTCGACGATTCCTTTTACCTGGTCCAGCATTTCGACCGGGAAAGCCTCCGCGGGCTGGTCTTCCTCACGGTAATCGCTGATCACCCGGACAACCGGATGTTCGTGCGGCCGGACGATGGATTTCGATTTGGCGCCCGTATCGACAATAGTCGCCAGTGGGTCTCCATACAAGACGAAAGAGATGAGGGTTTTCTGATCTTCGCCGTCCAGGTATCCCTGGCGTTTGTTCATTTCGTTAACCAGGTTGATCTTAGCCTGCTGCAGGGCTTCACCGGCCGTCTTCCCGTTCTGAAGCTGCGTCCAGAAATGGTAGCCCAGGAGGTCCGCGGCGATCAGAGGTGTTGAAACCGAGCCGTACGCAACGCACGTCGAGGATGCCATGGCCTGGCAGCCGCTGGAGATAAACTTGAGCGCGATGGATTGATCCTCGGTCTTATTTTCAATATACCCACCGTAGCACGCCTCGCTGAATATAAACTGGGTCGCGTGGCTGCTGTTCAGGATGTCACGGGTGGTCAGCGCGGTGGGATAATCCACCCCGGCAGGCTGAAGCGCGGGATCGCGCTGCCCGTACCAATCCGGGCCGTCCTGAAGGCCGTGCAGGTTGAAGTAGCTCATGCGGGAAGGGATCAGCTTGCTGTCGAGCAGGTCTCCGGTCTGGGTGGGCGGGCAGGTGGCAAAAGTGGGAACCTCGCCAATCGGTTTGTAAGCGGCCAGAGAAGATTGCTTCCATATGGCAGCCGAGTAGCCGAAGCTGGGCTTGACGGATTTGGGCAGGATTTTCGCGG
Organism: Chloroflexota bacterium; assembly: GCA_021796375.1. GTDB lineage: Bacteria > Chloroflexota > Anaerolineae > Anaerolineales > Anaerolineaceae > JAJYJF01. The sequence continues at coordinate 7,760 of JAJYJF010000082.1, forward strand.
TCGGGAACAACTTCCTCAGCAGGGCGAGCAGGCTGAAAAGCCAGCCGCCCTGGCTGAGGCTGCTGCTGGTCGCCGACTGTTTTTTGTGATAATCGACCATGCGGCGCAGGGTTGACAGCAGGAGACCGGAATCGGAGCTGCTTCCACCCGGGAGGCGGCCGCACGGCCAATCCGGGATGAAGTAATTCTCGTCCAGGCTGCCGTAAGGGTTATCCGACAGAACCTCGGGGTCAGCGTCATCCGTCGGATTGGGCAGCCGGTGGAAGGGAACCACCTCGTTCCCGCCGACGATTAGCAGGGCGCCGATCATCGCGCCTTTCTTCGCCAGAGCCGCGTCGAGGTCGTGCAGGGTCAATTTCAGCTTCCAGGCGTCGTTGGAGGGCGCCGGCGTGATCCCATACGGTGAAACGCTGATCGGGTCATCCGCGATGAACGTCATGGCGCCCCAAC
>JAJYJF010000083.1 GCA_021796375.1 Chloroflexota bacterium
GGTTGTGCTCAGCCTGCCGCGGGATCTGGTCCCGGAGCGCATGCCGCTGCCGGAAGGAGTTTCCAGGGTGGAGCTAGCCTCCCTGGATGAAGCCAGCCTTCAGGAAGCTGTCGCGGCCGTTTCGAACACCTACGGGCCAATCGGACTCTTCTGCCACCTCAATCCACCTGGTTTGGCTCGGAAGCAAGGAGACTTGCGCTTCTCGGAGAGCTCGAAAAACCTGGTCGAAACGGTCTTTTTGCTGGCGAAGTATTTGAAGGAATCCCTCAACCAGGCCGCGCAGGGCGGCCGGAGCGCTTTCCTCTCGATCGTCCATCTCGACGGCGAGTTTGGCTTGAGCGGTGAAACGGAGTTCGATCCGGTGATCGGTGGTTTGGGCGGCTTGATTAAAACCCTGAACCTGGAATGGGAGCCGGTGTTCTGCCGGGCGATCGACCTGGATCCGGGCCTCTCGACCGAAGATTGCGTGAGCGCGATTCTTGCCGAGCTGCTCGACCCGAACCGCCTGCTGTGTGAAGTCGGTTACAGCCCTGAAGGGCGGACCACCCCGGTGGTCGACGCCCTGGCGGCATAATACGTCAGAAGGTGTAAGATGTCGACTTTTCCATTGCTCCATCGTAGATCGGTCGTTCTCGTCAGCGGGGGAGGGCGCGGAATCACCGCCCGCAGTGTCATCCGCCTGGCCGAGCAATCTCAAGCGCATTTTATCCTCGTCGGCCGTTCATCGATCGACGAGCCGGACCCGCAGTGGGTTGTCCCGGGCTTGGGTGAATCTGAAGTAAAGAAACACCTCATGCAAGACCTGGCCAGCGCCGGACAAAAACCAACCCCCGCGGCGCTGCAAAAAGCATATAAATCGCTGGCCGCCAGGCAGGAAATTCGCGCGACCATCGCCAGCGTCCAGGCTGCCGGCGGGCAGGCGGAGTACATCTGCGCCGATATCGCCGACCAGCCAGCATTGAAGGCTGCCCTCGAGGAGATCCTGCCGCGCACCGGACCAATCACCGGCATCATTCACGGGGCGGGCAGTCTCGCGGATAAGCTGATCGAGAAAAAAACCGCCAAGGATTTTGAAACCGTGATCTCCCCGAAGGTGAACGGGCTGGAAAGCCTGCTGGCCTGCGCATCCCCCGGCAAGCTCGATTTTCTGGTCCTTTTCTCCTCCATCGTCGGGGTTTTCGGGAATGTTGGCCAGGCGGACTACGCCATCGCCAACGAAATCCTGAATAAGTCGGCGTACCTCATCAAACGGGATAACCCGGACTGCCACGTGGTGGCGTTGAACTGGGGCCCCTGGGATTACGGCATGGTCACCCCTGAGCTCAAGCGGGCATTCGAGAGCCACGGCGTGCAGATCATCCCCGTCGACCGTGGGGTGAATATGCTGGCCCACGAGCTGATGGTGCCGCATCACAGCCCAGTCCAGGTGGTGCTTGGTACCCGTCCGCTCCTTCCGCCCTCCGAGCCGGACCCGACCCTCCGCTCTTACCGCATCCGCCGGAAGCTGCTGCTGGAGGATAATCCTTTCCTGTACGATCATGTGATCGGCGACCACCCGGTGCTGCCGGCCACCTGCGCCGCGATGTGGATCGTTTCGAGCTGCGAGCAGCTCTATCCGGGGTATGAGTTCTACCAGCTGGAAGATTTCCGGGTTTTGAAGGGCATCGTATTTGACCACACCCTGGCGAGCGAACACATTCTGGACGTGAAAGAGATCGCCAAGAACGGCTCGATCGTTTTCGATGCCACCCTCTGGAGTCAGAATGCCAAAGGACGGGCGCTGTACCATTACAGCACCCGCGTCACCCTGACCCGCACCATGCCGGAAGCCCCGCGGATGGACCCGATCGAGGTTGTCCTGCCGCCGCCCGGCAAGGAAATTACAGGCGATGAGCTGTATAAAAACGGGACCCTCTTCCACGGGCCATCCTTCCAGGGCGTCCAGCGGGTGCTCAGCCTTTCGCCGGACAGGCTGACGATGGAATGCGCCCTGGATGAGGTTGCCGAGCGAACCCAGGGCCAGTTCCCCGTCCATACCACGAATCCCTTTATTTACGATACCATCGTCCAATGCCTGCTCATCTGGAGCCAATACAAGGTCCAGGCGCCCTGCCTGCCCTCGAGCCTGAAGAAACTGGAGCAGTTCCACGAGGTCCCCTTCGGGAAGCGTTTCTACGTTTCGCTGGAGGTGGTGAAGGCGACGGATTCTTCGGTGGTGGGAAACATTCTTGTCCAGGATGAAAAAGGCGAGCTGTACCTGCGCTTCACCGAGCTCGAAGGGACGATCAGCCGGCACCTGAAGCAGCTTCTCAGTAAGGATCCCTCGCAATAAAGCGATTATCGGTAAAAGCCTGTGCCAAATTCCAGCGAAATCCCAAAATACGCCGTGATCGGCATGGAAGCCAGCGTGGGCCGGTGGTCCGCGCTGGACCAGGTTGCCTCGGCTTTATTCTTCTGCCAGCAGGCATTCGATTTCGACGCGGGGGAAAATTCCTGGCGGCCGCAGGCTACCCAAATGGAGATCGATCTCCAGAAGCTCGGGCTTTCGCCGGATGAGCTCGATCAGGCGGGCGCCGTCAGGCTGGCAGCCCTGCAGGTCGCGCTCGGCGCGCTGCAGGATGCCTCCCTCAATCCAGAGGATGCTCTGCCCCCCTGCGGGGTGATCGCCGCGGCTGCGCCCGGAGACAGCGATCTCGCGGGCTGGATCTCGAGCCACCTGGGATTGGATGGGCCTACATTCTCTTCCGGCGGCGAGCTGGATTGGGTCATGCGCGGTCTGGGCGAGGCGGACCGGTGGATCAGCACCGGGGAGGCCGAGCTCGTTTTGCTGGTGGGGCTGAACGCGCCCCCGCAGAGCCTCGCCGGCTCCGGGGGCAGCGGCCCGAACCCGCCCAGCCTGGGGTTCGAGCGCGGAATGGACCGCCAGATCGAGCGGTCGGGCGCCGCCGCGCTGGTCCTTCAGCCCCTGGCGGGGGAGCTTGAATCTGGTGTCCGGGTTTACGCCGCGATTGAAGGCCGCGCGGAGGGGCTGGAACCTTCCGCCGGCGCAGGGCTGGCCTCGGCCTACGAGGCCTCCGGGCATGCGGCCGGCAATCTCGAAGTGCTCGTTTCCGCGGCCGATGGATCCGCGGTGTGGGATGAGGCTGAACGGGCCCTGGCAGCCGGCGCCCTGGGCCCCTTGCTGCAGGCTTCAAGCTGCGCGGTAGTTGGGACCGCGGCCAATTTTGGATCCCTTGGTCCCGCCGCCCCCCTGATGAGCCTGCTCCAGGCATCGCTGCTGCTGTACCACCGCTTCGTCTCCGGCCTCCCTGGATGGAACGGCCCGAAAAATTCAGCCGCATGGGAAAACCTGCCCTTCTACTTTCCATACGACTCCCGGCCCTGGTTTGCTCGCCCGGGAAAGCAGGGCCGCCTGGCTGGCGTGAACCTTCGCGCTCCCTCCGGAAAATTCGCGCATTTAATTCTTGCCCGGAAGGATGAGGAGGAAATCCGCGAGAACCCCTTCCTCTCCAACGCAGCCGCGCGGCTCGTCCCCCTCGCCGGGGACCAGCTTGAAGACCTTATCACCCAGCTCGACCGCCTGCGGGATGGGATCGCCGCCGGCCAGGACCTCGGATCGATAACGCGGACCGCATTCCAGGAATTTCGCGATCAATCCGGTCGCCGGCTGGCGCTGGCCCTGATCGCATCCTCCCGGGAAGACCTGGCCAGGGAAATCGAATTCGCGCGAAAAGGCCTGCCCAAAGCGGTCGAGCGCGACATGGAATGGCAGACCCCCTCCGGAAGCTATTTCACCCCCTCTCCGGTGGGCGGGCAAAGCGGGGTCGCTTTTGTCTACCCGGGGGCTTTCAACTCGTTTCCCGGGTTGGGGAAGGATTTATTCCAGCTTTTCCCCAAGATCTACCCGGAATTCACCAGCCTGTCCCAGAATATCGGTGAGGTTTTCCGGGAGCGCGCGCTCTACCCGCGGCGGATCACCGCCCCGAACCAGAAAGAGCTGGAAGAGCTCGAAGCCGGGTTGAGCCGGGATCCGATCGCCATGCTGACATCCGGATCCAGCCTGGCAGTCGCGTACACGGCGGTTTTGAGGAAGGTTTTCGGCGTGCACCCGCAGGCAGCCTTTGGCTACAGCCTGGGTGAGACCAGCATGCTGTTTTCCATGCGCGTCTGGGTGGACGGCGACGAAGGCAGTTCCGGCCTGATGAATTCGCCCGTTTTCAAAAGCCGCCTCTCCGGCAGGCAGGATACTATCCGGGAAGCCTGGGGCGTGGACAGCCAGGCAGGCCTAGCAGCGGATGAGCCGCTCTGGACCAACCTGCTGATCATGGCGCCCCCGGAGGTCGTCCGGGAGGCGATCGCTGGCGAAGAACGAGTCTACCTGACCCACATCAACACGCCTCGCCAGGTGGTCATCGCGGGCTATCCCCCGGCGGTCAGGCGGGTCGCGGCCCGGATCAATGCCCCCAGCCTGCAGGCTCCATTCGACCACGCGCTGCACTGCGATCCGGTGCGGATCGAGTTCGACCGTCTGGCCGCGCTGCACGACCTTCCGGTCACCGTCAACCATGAGACGACGCTCTATACCGCCGCCAGCTATGCCCCGGTCCGGCAGGAGCAGAAAGAGATCTCGCGCGACATCGCGGAAGCCCTGTGCTCCTGTCTGGATTTCCCGCGCCTGATCAACCAGGTGTATGCGGACGGCGCGCGCGTCTTCATCGAGGTTGGGGCTGGCAGCAACTGCTCGCGGTGGATCGATGAAACCCTCAAAGGCTCTCCGCACCTGGCGGTCTCCGTCAGCCGCAAGGGGTCTGACGATCTATCGGCGGTTCTGCGCACCCTCGCCCGCCTCCTCTGCCACCGGGTAGGCGTCGATCTTTCACCGCTGTATGCCCGATCCGGTGAGGAAGCATCCCCCTATTCGCTCAGCCGTAAAATTCAACTGGACCAGGTGAATTGAGATGACGGAATCAAGAGTGGCTTCCGCTGTCCCAGAATGGGGACCGCTCGAAACCCCAGGCGCAGGGACTGCCTTGACGCTTTCAAGGGGTGCTCTTCAAGCTGCCATTGACCTGCTGCTGGCGGCGGGTGGGACGGCTGCCCGCTCGCACCACGCTTACATGGAATTCCGGCGGAATGGGATGAAAGAGCTGGGATCCATGCTGGCCGCTTTCCTGCCAGAAGCCGTCTCAAAGCCGGTGTTTTCGCGGAGCGATCTGGAAGAATTCGCCACCGGCTCGATCTCCCGGTGTTTTGGTCCCGAGTTCGGGATCTTTGAAGGCCGCCGCTACCCGCGCATCCCGAACGGGAAGCTGCTCCTGATGGACCGGGTGACTTCCATCCGCGGGGAGCGGCGCCGCCTGGAAGCGGGATCGTCGATCGAAACCGAATTCGACGTCCCGCCGGACGCCTGGTTCTACCAGCCCGAAATTCCGGATCTTCCTCCTTACTCGATTTTGATGGAAATGGCCCTCCAACCCTGCGGGCTGCTTTCGGCGTACCTGGGGAGTTCGTTCCTGCTGCCCGTCACGGACCTGTACTTCCGCAACCTGGATGGAAGCGCGGAACTCCTCGCCCGTCCCGACCTGCGCGGGCAAACCGTGGCCGGGAAAGCCGAGCTGCTTTCCAGCACGGTCTCGGGGTCGACCATCATCCAGAAATACCGCTTTACCCTGAGCTGCTCCGGCCAAACCTTTTATGCTGGCGAAGCTGTTTTCGGATATTTCTCCGCCGCGGGGATGGCAAACCAGGTTGGCCTGGATTCACAAAAACCCGCTGCCTCCCCCATCTGGGACGGGCTGTCCGCGAACGCCGGACGCACGAAGCGGTACTCTCGAGCGCCCTTTCGCTTCCTGGACGAGGTCGCGGTCGAAGCCGCCGGAGGGGACCATCACCTGGGCCGGGTGAGCGCCCGCCAGAAGATCAATCCCGGCGACTGGTTTTACCGCTGCCATTTTCACCAGGATGCGGTGATGCCCGGTTCGCTAGGCGTCGAAGCGGTCATCCAGGCGCTGACCGCGCTGTATTCGCCGGCAGCCCCTGCTGCGCCCGCGGAACAGTCTAAAATTTCATTCCCGAAGGGCCTGCCCTTCTCCTGGAAATACCGCGGCCAGATCCTCCCCACCCATGCAGAGATGACCCTTTCTGCGGAAATCACCAGCCGGGCAAGCGTCCCGGAGGGGGAGCAGATCACCGCGGATGCCAGCGTTTGGGTAGATAATACCCGCATCTATCAATTGACCAATCTCGGCCTGATCCTGAAATAAACCGTCGAAGGATGACCCCATGACCCAGACCGTTACCACGGATGTTTCGCAATCGATCCGCGCCGCGCGCGCGCCGCAAACCGCCCTGCACTGGCAGGGAGACCCGCAGCAGATCGCATCTGATGCGGCCGGGATCCGGGACCGGCTGGCTGAGCTGCGAAGTCCTCTTTTCCTGCTCGAGCATGCCGGGGGAATCGGCGCCGCCAGCCAGGGAGAGTTCGCCGCGGATCCAGCCCTGCCGCGGATCGCCGCCTGGGCGCCTGCCCTGCTGCCCTCGGATTTGGGCGACCCGGCTTTTCGAGAAACTTACGGCTTGAAATATGCTTACATGGCTGGGGCGATGGCGAACGCCATCGCTTCCGAGGCGATGGTCATCGAGCTCGGCCGGGCGGGGATGCTCGGGTCCTTTGGGTCGGCGGGCGTCGTTCCCTCCCGGCTCGAGGGGCACGTTCAGCGCGTCCAGGCGGCCTTGCCGCACGGCCCGTATGCGTTTAATTTAATCCACAGCCCGAACGAGCCTGCCATGGAGCGCCGGGCGGTCGAGATCTTCCTCCAGTACGGCGTTCGGACGGTCGAAGCCTCCGCCTTTCTGAAGCTCACCCCGAGCATCGTTTACTACCGGGTTGCCGGGCTCAGCCAGGCCCCGGACGGGGATGTCCGCATCAAAAACCGGGTGATCGCGAAGGTTTCCCGCCGCGAGGTCGCTGCTCCGTTCATGGAGCCCGCCCCCGCGGCGATCCTGAACCAGCTGCTCGCCGAGGGCAAAATCACCGCCGAGCAGGCGGCCCTGGCCGCCCGGGTCCCGGTCGCCGACGATGTGACGGTTGAAGCGGATTCAGGCGGGCATACCGATAACCGCCCGTTGGTCGGGCTGATCCCATCGATGTTGATCTTGCGCGATGAAATCCAGCAGAAATACCGCTATCCCGTGCCGGTCCGCGTCGGCGCGGCGGGCGGGATCAGCACGCCGGCCGCCGTTCTGGGCGCGCTGATGATGGGCGCCGCGTACGTGGTGACCGGGTCGGTCAATCAAGCCTGCATCGAAGCGGGCGCATCCGCCCACACCCGGAACCTGCTCGCCCAGGCGAAGATGACAGACGTAACCATGGCTCCAGCCGCCGACATGTTCGAGATGGGCGTTCGCGTGCAGGTGCTGAAAAATGGTACCTTCTTCCCGATGCGCGCCAGCAAGCTTTACGAGCTCTACAGCCGGTACGATTCGATCGAATCGATCCCTGCCGAAGAGAGGGAGAAGCTCGAAAAGCAGGTGTTCAAGCACACCATCGACGAGGTGTGGGCCGAGTGCGAGCGCTTTTTTGCCGAGCGCGATCCGGAACAGCTCGTCCGCGCCAGCAGTAAGCCCAAGCAAAAAATGGCGCTGATCTTCCGCTGGTATTTGGGGCTCTCGTCGCGCTGGTCGAATATCGGCGAGGTGGGCCGGGAAATGGATTACCAGATCTGGTGCGGACCCGCGATCGGTCCGTTTAATGAATGGACGCGCGGGACGTACCTGGCGGAGCCCGCGAACCGGCGAGTGGTCGATGTCGCCCTGCACCTGCTGACCGGGGCCGCCTATCAATCTCGGGCCCACACGCTGGAACTGCAGGGGATGAGCTTCCCCATCGAGGTGCTGCAGTACCGGCCTGAAAAGCCCATGGTGAAATAGCCCCCTCAAAAGTCAGGATTGCCTATTGACTTTTACATTTGAGCACTTTAGAATCAGCAAAATTCCAAATGGGAACGGGGAAGAGATCCTGGTAGCGACCAGGCACCGAAGGGGCAAATACCTCAGCCGCGAGCGGGTATGAATCTCTCAGGTAAAAAGGACCCCACAATCGAATTCCTCTGGAAAGTCAGTTGACACCGACGGGGCAAACCTTGGGAAACCATGGTGAATCTCTCAGGTATAGGACAGGGGACA
>JAJYJF010000084.1 GCA_021796375.1 Chloroflexota bacterium
AATGTGGACATTAGCCCTCCTTCTGAGAATTTGACAGATTAATTGTAGCATTGGTGTACTGATTCGACTATAGCTCAAAATAAATATCTTTCCCTTATAGGGGGAGAAACTCCAATCTGGCCGGCCGGCGGGGGGCGGATCGCGGTTGAACGGTCCGGCGGCGGGAAGACATGATAAGATTGGTGAGAATCCTGGAGGATGGTTGCAATGCTTAAAAGGATCGCCATACTGCTGCTTGCCGGGATCATTTTATTTCCGATAACAGCTCAGGCTCAGGGGATATCCAGCCTGGATAAGCTGGAAGTCGACCTGTGGCCCGAGTATGACCGCCCCCAAATGCTGGTCATCTACCGGATCCAGTTGGCCAGCGGGACCCATCTGCCGGCCAGCGTCTCCATACGTATTCCCGCCTCCGCCGGCGATCCGACCGCTGTGGCCGTCCGCAGCGCCGATGGAAACCTCTACAGCATTAATTACAACCGGCAGGTGAGCGGCGCCTGGGCGGCGATCAGCTTTTCAACCTCGACGGATGAAGCCCAGCTCGAATATTACGACCCCAACCTGATCAAAAACGGTGTCACCCGGTCTTTTACCTTCACCTGGCCGGGCGATTACGAGGTGAAGAGCTTCACGGTTCAGGTTCAGCAGCCTCTGGGCGCGAGCAACATGCAGATCAACCCTTCCCTGGGCGCAGGCCTGCTGGGAAGCGGCGGGCTGATGTACTTTGCGGGCGATCTCGGACCGTACCCCGCCCAGCAGCAGGTTGCCATCCACCTGAGCTATACCAAGCCGGACGATACCCTGAGTGTTCAATCCGGCAAGGTCGAGCCATCCTCACCGGTCAATACGTCAACGCCGGGCCGGTCGAATATTGCTCCGGCGTGGATTTTCGCGATGGGTGCTGCGGCGATCGCCCTGATCGGCGGGGGCGGCTGGCTGTACTGGCGGTCGTCCCGCGATCTCCCCGGCAGTCCGCGCCGGCGGAATATCCCCTACCGCGAAAAGCCAACCCAACCCATCCTATCCGACCAGATCTACTGCCACCAGTGCGGGAAGCGAGCCTCCCCAGGGGACCTCTTCTGCCGCTCGTGCGGCACCCGCCTCCGCCGGGATTAATCTCCTGGCGGCCGGGAAAGATTTTTACACCTCTCAGGCTGAATGAAGGTAAGTAATACGATAAAGATCGAAACTGGCGAGGTATGCTATAATCCTTGAGAATTTTATGATTATTACTATCAGATATATCTACCATTAACGTCCTAAATCTTGTTCTATAGGCTTTCTCATCAAGAATTAATCTCATTCGGACAAAATAGGTTAAAATTTTTGACTGGAACGGCGGGGAACCAGGTGCGAAGATGGAAGGCCGCCCGCCTGAATAGACAGGAGATTTCAAAAAAAATGGAGAACGCGTTACCGGGTCAAACCAAAACCTTTCGAACGGGCGGCCGTTGGAAATTTATCGTTGGTGGGCTGGTCATCCTGGCTGCCGTCGCTTACCTGATCATCTCCTCAACCCAGGCGAACGCGCAGTATTTCCTGACGATAGATGAGCTGAAAAGCAGGGGCCCGGCGCTGCTGAATAAAGACGTCCGGATCTCCGGGGCGGTGGTCGGCGATACCATCCAATACGACCCCAAGACGCTGACCCTCAGCTTCACCGTCGCGAACGTCCCCGCGGATAACAGCGTCATTGATAAAGAAGGGGGCCTGGCGGCTGTGCTGCACGCGGCGGTGGTCAACCCGAAGACCACCCGGATGAAAGTGGTTGTGGTCGGGCAGCCGAAACCCGATTTGCTCCGGAATGAAGCCCAGGCGATCATGACCGGGCAGCTGGGGAATGATGGCGTTTTCCGAGCCAGTGAGCTGCTCTTAAAATGCCCAACCAAATACCAGGACGTTGTACCCAACCAGGTAAAAGCGCAGTGAGCCTGGTTCTCTTCCTGTTAAACCCTCCACGGATAACCGGTACTTGCGATGATTGCTGAGCTTGGATTTGGGATCCTGGTGATCGCCTTCGCCGTGGCGGTGTACAGCGCCGCGGCCGCGATCTACGGCGGGCTGAGGAACCAGCCCGCGTGGGCCGAAAGCGCCCGCTACGGCATGCTGCTGACCTGGCCGCTGATCACGCTGGCGGCGCTGAGCTTGATCTCCCTGCTGCTGACCGGACATTATGAGGTCGAGTACGTTTACAACGTGACGAGCAATTCCATGCCGACCTACCTGAAGATCACCGCGCTGTGGGGAGGCCAGTCAGGCTCGCTCGTCTTCTGGTCGTGGCTGATGTCGGCATTTGCCTCCGCGGTAACCCTGCGAAAATGGGACCGCGACCGCGAGTTTCTCCCCTGGGTGATCGCGGTGAGCAGCATCACCCTGGCCTTTTTCCTCGGGCTGATCATCTTCTCCCAAAACCCGTTCGTGCGCATCTGGGTGACGCCCAGCGGGCAGCAGCTCTTATCGATGGTCCAGCCCGCGGGAGCCAGCCTGGCGGTGGTCGCGGACGGGCTGGGGTTAAACCCGCTCCTCCGGCATCCCGGGATGATCTTCCACCCGCCGATGCTGTATCTTGGGTTTGTTTCCTTCGTCATCCCGTACGCGTTCGCGATCGCCGCACTGGTCACCGGCCGCACGGACGACCGCTGGATCCGCATCACCCGCCGGTGGACCCTGGTGGCCTGGCTCTTCCTCTCGATCGGGCTGTTTCTCGGGATGCGCTGGGCCTACGACGTGCTCGGATGGGGCGGCTTCTGGGGCTGGGATGCGGTCGAGGTGGCAGCCTTGATGCCCTGGCTGGCGGGGACGGCTTTCGTCCATTCGGTCATGATCCAGGAGAAGCGCGGGATGATGAAGCGCTGGAACATGGTGCTGATCATCCTGACTTACGACCTGGTGATTTATGGGACCTTCCTCACCCGATCGGGGGTCCTCTCCTCCGTCCACGCCTTCGCGCAGAGCTCGATCGGCCCGGTGTTTTTCGCGTTTATCGGGATCACCTTTGGGATCTCCCTCGGCCTGCTTCTTTACCGCTGGCCGGAATTAAAGTCCGAGATGCAGATGACCTCGGTCCTCTCCCGCGAGGCGTTGTTCCTGCTGAACAACCTGCTCTTCATGGCCCTGCTGGTCGTCTGTTTCTGGGGAGTCAATTTTCCGCTCCTCTCTGAGCTCTTCACCGGCCAGAAGGTGACGGTCGGACCGCCGTTTTATACAAGCGCGACCGGTCCGCTCTGGGCGGGTCTCCTGCTCTTGATGGGCGTAGCGCCGCTCTCCGCCTGGGGCCGCTCCACCGTCAAAACGTTGGGGAAGGCGATCTGGAAACCCTTCGCGGCGTCGCTCGTGGTACTGGCAGCGGTGATCGCGGCTGGGACCCGGGAGGTCAGCGCCCTGATCGGATTCTGGCTGGTCAGCTACGTGATCCTGGTCACGCTGTACGAATACCTGCGGGGCGCCTGGGCGCGCCATCGGCGGGCGGGTGAGAACCTGCTCCTGGCCCTCTGGCGGCTGATCGGGCGCAACCGGCGCCGGTACGGCGGCTATTTCATCCATTTGGGGGTTGTGCTGGCGGCGCTGGGCGTGATCGGGATGCAGTTTTTCCAGACGAACACGCAGGGATCGATCCCGGTGGGGTCCAGCCTGCAGCTGGACGGGTATACCATCACGTACCGGTCGCTGGCGATTTTTGACACCCCGGACGGGCGCAACGTCGCCCGCGCGGTGGTTGACGTTTATAAGAACGGCGCATTTCTGGCCGAGCTGTATCCGCGCCGGGATTATTATTACGCATCCCAGCAGCCGATGACCATCCCGGGGGTCCGCAGCAGCCTGGGGGGTGATATTTACGTCGACCTTGTGGATTGGCAGCCGATCACTACCGAGGGCGCAACCTTCAAGATCTATCACAACCCGCTGATCAATTGGCTGTGGATAGGAGGGCTGACCTTCGTGCTCGGCGCGCTGATTGCCGCCTGGCCGGACGGGGAAAAGGCGCCTGCACCGAGCGAAGCGCCTGCCAAGGAGGCAGCCCTGCCAGGCAAGGCTTGAGGCAGAGCTTTTCAAGAAGAGAGTCAGGGATGAGATCCGCCACGCTCAAAATCGCTTTCCTGCTTGCGTTCGCCCTGGGATGGCTTTATGCCACCCCGGTGAGCGCCCAGCAGCCGACCCCATCGGATAACCAGGTTAACGCGGTTGCCCATGAGCTGTACTGTCCGGTTTGCGAGAATATCCCGCTGGACGTGTGCTCGACGCAGGCCTGCGCGCAGTGGCGCGACCTGATCCGCCAGAAACTCGCCGCCGGGTGGAGCACCCAAAAGATCGATGATTATTTTGCCGCCCAGTATGGCGAGCGGGTGCTGGCGGTTCCGCCCCTGCAGCGCAGCTTCAACCAGCTGCTGCCGGGTTTGATCGGCGCCGGGATTCTGGCCGGGGTGGGTCTGGTCTTCTGGACGCTTCGCGGCAGCCTGCGCTCCGTGTTTGTGAAGACTCCGGAAAGCACCCCGCCCCCACCCCCTCCCACGGTGGATGCAGAGCTGCTCGACCGCGTTGAAAAAGACCTCCGGCAGAGGACGTGATGGAAGCCCTGGATGCCTTTGCGAACCAGGAGATGAAATGACCGAAGCCCCCACAGATATCCCCCCCGTAGCCCGGCCAGTCCGGCGGTTGCCCGCCTGGATCATCGGCCTGGCTTTCATCGCTCTGATCGCTTTCCTGGCGGTGCTCGGCTTCGAGCTCAAAAGCATCCAGCAGGGCCCGATCCTGCGCGGCCAGCAGGTCCCCGCGATTGTGCTGAACACTTTTGAGGGAACGGTCGTCAATACAACGGATCTAAAAGGGAAGGTGGTCGTCCTGAACTTCTGGGCCTCCTGGTGCGTGCCTTGCGAAGGGGAAGCCCCGGCGCTCGAATCCGCCTGGAATGCGTATAAACCGGAGGGGCAGGTGGTTTTTTTGGGTGTGGATTACGTGGATACCGAACCGGAAGCCCGCGCATTTCTTAGTAAATATGACATCACGTATCCGAACGGGCCGGACCTGGGCACGAAAATCTCGCAGATGTTCCGGATTACCGGGGTGCCCGAGACGTATTTCCTCGACCGGGAAGGGAAGCTGGCTTATTCGCAGATCGGGCCTTTCAGCACAGAGGATGAGATCAAGGCGATCATCGATCCGCTGTTAAAATAAGCTGGTCCGCGGTTCATCTCTATCCAAAAGGACCGCCGTCCTACCGGCCTTGCGGGGCGGTGATCGATGCAGTAAAACTGGATGCACTTTTCTATGGATTTTGGCGTTTTTCTGCTCATCTTTTCTCTCTTGATCCTGGTGGCGGTTTTTGTCAGCCGCCCGTTTTTTCTTACCCAGGCGAAGCCCGACGGATCTGAGCAGAAAGATGACCGGAACCGCGCCCGCTCCGAGCTTCTGGCCGAGTACGAGCGCATCATCAACGCCCTTCAGGAGCTGGATTTTGACCAGGCGCTTGGAAAGATCCCCAGCGGCGACTATCCCGAGCAGCGGGCGTTCCTGCTGGCAAACGGCGCCGAACTGCTGAAGCGCCTGGACGGCTTGCAGCCGGAAAAAAAGCCTTCGGCGGACCTGGAAGCGCGCCTGGAAGAGGCCGTCGCCGCGCGCCGGGCAGACCAGGCGGTGGAGAGCCGCTCCCGGAGCACCGGCTTTTCCCCGGATGCCCCGACGGGCAGCCAGGATCCGCTCGAAGAAATGATCGCCTCCCGGCGTCAAAACCGCCAGGAAAAATCGGGCGGGTTCTGCCCGCGCTGCGGCAAGCCCGTGCTCCGCTCGGACAGGTTTTGCCCGCGCTGTGGGACGACGCTTGCCAGATAAATCGAAGGCCCGCCTACATGATGGAATTCCTCGCCAGCCAGACGAAGCCGCACAGACTGCCTCCCCTCCTCTTGATTGCATTCGCAAGTCTGGCAATTTTGCTGCTCGCGGGCTGCTCGCTGTCTGAGGATGTCACCCCTCCGCCGGGCTACCAGGTGCCGACGGCTCCCCCGCAGTCCGGCCCGGGGGCGATCGCCCCTGCCTCGGCGCCGGATCTTTCAACCGGCGCTGGAATATTCGCGCAAAAATGCGCGCCCTGCCACGGGTCAGATGGGACGGGGAACGGGCCTCAAGCGGCTCAGCTGCCCAACCCCCCCGCCGCCATCGGGAGCGCGGACCTGGCGCGGACGGCGAAGCCCGCCGATTGGTATGCGGTTGTCACGCAGGGCAGGCTGGACCAGTATATGCCCGGCTTCGCCCAAAGCCTGAGCGATGCCGAGCGCTGGGATGCCGTCTGGTATGCGTTTTCGCTGTCGCTCCCGACAACCGTTCAGCAGCAGGGGGCGCAGGTGTTCCAGGAGCAGTGCGCGAGCTGCCACGGGGAAGACGGGAAAGGCAGCGGGACCCAGTCGACCCAGGGAAAGCTGAACGATCTGACCGATCCGGCATGGCAGTCCTCGCATTCGGAGAGCGATATCTACCAGACCATCTCCGCGGGCAGCAGCCAGGGAATGCCCGCTTTTTCCGGGAAGCTCTCCGCGGACGAGATCTGGGCCGCGGCGGGCTATATCCGCCTGCTGGCGGGCAGCGGTGCCACGCTGGCCTCGTCGGCCGCAACACCCCAGGCGGCAGCGACTGCCCCGGGCGTCACCGTGACCAATCCCCAGGGGACCCCGCTGGCGAATGCCACCGCCGCGGGATCTTTCACCAGCGTCACCGGCCAGATCAGCAACGGCAGCGGGGGGACTGTCCCCACGGGCCTTCCGGTGACTCTGCAGGGGTACGATACTTCGGCGCAGCTCGTCCTGACCCAGAAGACCACCGCGGATGCATCCGGAAAATATGCTTTTCCCCGAGTCGATGCGCCGGCGGGGCGCAGTTTTATGGTGTCCGTCGAGTACAAATCGGCGAGCTTCGATTCGCAGATCCTCCAGGCTCAAACCGCCGGGGAACCAATCGACCTTCCCGTGAAGATCTACGAACCGACGACGGATCCCTCCACCCTGCAGGTCGACCGGATGCATGTGTTTTTCGATTTCAGCAGCCCGGGGGTCGTGCAGGTTGTGCAGCTATATCTCATCAGCAACTCCGGGGATAAGGCGGTGGTCTCCGCGGGCGCGGGGCAGCCGGTGGTGAAGTTTGAGCTGCCGGAAGGCGCCAGCAACCTGCAGTTCACCCAGGGGCAGATGGGCGGCCGGTTCGTTTCGCTGGCGAACGGTTTTGGGGATACGCAGAGCATTCCACCCGGGACAGACCAGGGACAGGTGCTGTTCGCGTACAACCTCCCGTATACGAACCAGCTGCAGCTCGGCATCCCGATCACCATGGCGATCAAGTCGGCGGTGGTGATGGTCCCCAACGTTGGCGTGCAGGTGAAGGGACAAAATTTGAAGGATAGCGGCGAGCAGGTGGTTCAGGGCACGCCCTACCACATCTATTCCACCGATAACCTTACCGCGGGCAAGGCATTTTCCATGACGCTGAGCGGCGTCCCCGGGCAGGCCGGGTCCGGCAGCCTGCTGAACACCGGAGACCCGCTGAGCCTGGGCATCGGGCTGGCCGTCTTCGTGCTGGTTCTGGGCCTGATGGCATTCTGGTTTTTCAAGCTTCAAAGGTCTCAACGCCCGGTCCGGCAGGCCGGCGGCGGCCGGAGCGAATGGGCCGCACCCGGTGAAAAAGAGGATGCCGATTCCCTGATCGATGCGATCATCGCCCTGGACGACCAGTACCAGGCAGGCAAAATCCCGGAGCGGGCATACCAGGAAAGGCGTAAAGAGCTGAAGGCTCGGCTGGCGGAGCTGGTAGGATAGCCCATGATCGAGGTGAGAAACCTGGTGAAGCGTTTTGGCGCCAAGACCGTCCTGAAAAGGCTGGACTTTTCGGTGGCGGAAGGGGAATTTGTCGCCATCCTGGGGCCAAACGGCGCCGGCAAGACGACCTTCCTGCGGATTTTATCCTCGCTCGCCCGGCCCACCCTGGGCGTGGTGAGCATTGCCGGTCATTCCCTGCCCGCCGAAGCGGTGGCCGTCCGGCGGCGGCTGGGCGTGGTCTCTCACCAGCCGCTGCTCTATGGCGACTTGACCGCCGAAGAGAACCTCAGATTTTATGGGAAAATGTACGGGGTGCGGGCGCTCGAGCCGAATATTGAG
>JAJYJF010000085.1 GCA_021796375.1 Chloroflexota bacterium
GGAAGCCGGCCCCGCCCCGACCGCGCAGGCCGGAGCTTTTCATCTCGCCGATCACCTCTTCCGGTTTCATCTGGGTGACGACCTTTTTGAAGGCGTTGAAACCGCCGTTCTGGCGGTAGGTTTCCAGCTGGTTTAAACCGGGGATATCGCGGTGGCGCAGGAGGTTGTACGGGGCCGCGCTCATTCCTTGGCCTCCCCTTCACGGCCTTTCGCCTGCTGGCGCAGGCCGTCGATTACCTCCATCGCGCTCTCGACGGTCTGGTTCTCATGGTAGGTGATCCCCGCGCCGGACTGGACCTGGAACATGGGCGCCCGGAAGCACCCCGCCAGGCATTTCACCTCCTCGACCGTCACCATCCCGTCAGGGGTGGTCTCGCCGACCTTGACCGCCAGGTTCTCGCACAGCTTCTCGAGGAACTGGTCGGCGCCGCGCAGCGCGCACGGCAGGTCGGTGCAGACCTGAACCCGGTACTTGCCGGAGGAGCTGTCGTGGTACAGCGTGTAAAAACCCACGATAGTAGCTACTTCGGTTTTGGCGATCCCGATCAGGTCGCCGATCTCCTGCATGGCTTCCTGGGATACGTAGCCCGTCTCGCGCTGGGCCAGGTACAGCAGGGGCATCACCGCGGAGCGTTTATAGCCCTCGGGGTAGCGCTCCAGGATTTGTTTGATTTCTTGCGGGTATTTGTCAGCCAGCCTGTTCACCGGTCGCAATCTCCCAGGATGATATCGATGCTGCCGATGATCCCCACCAGGTCGGCCACAAAATGGCCCTTGGAGAGCAGCGGCAGGATTTGTAAGTTCACGAAAGAGGGCGTATGGTAGTGGATCCGGTGTCCGGTCGGGCCGCCGTTGCCCTCGATATAAACGCCGAGCAGCCCGCGCGGCGATTCGTTCATCATGTAAACCGATTCGGCGGGTGCGTGGAAGCCCTCCGTCCAGAGCTTGAAGTGATGGATCACGGCTTCCATGCTGGTGCCCAGCTCCGAGCGCGGCGGCGGGATGAACTTGCGGTTGTTGGAGCGCACCGGCCCGAACGGGAGCTTGTCCAGCGCCTGGCGGATGATGCGGATCGACTGGCGCATTTCGCGCACGCGCACCATGTAGCGGGAGAAGATATCCCCGCCTTTCTCCGTGGGAATCTCGAAGTCGTATTCCTCATAGCCGCTGTACGGCTGGATTTTGCGCACGTCGAACGGCTCGCCCGTGGCGCGGATCACCGGGCCGGTGACGCCCCACTCGTAGCACTGCTGGGTGTTGATCACGCCGATGCCTATGGTGCGGTCGCGGAACAGGGCGTTGTTGGTGAGCAGCGCCTCATACTCGTCGAGGCGCGCTTCCTGGACGTCGCAGTAGCGGCGGACGGCAGCCTCGAACTCGACCGGCACATCCCGCCATAAACCTCCCGGGCGGATGTAGGTGGTCATCATGCGCGAGCCCGAGATGAGCTCCTTGATGTCCAGGATCATCTCGCGCTCGCGGAAGGTATACAGGAAGAGCGACATCGCGGCCAGGTCCAGCGCCGAGGTGCCCAGCCACACCAGGTGGGACGACAGGCGCTCCAGCTCGGCCAGCATCACCCGCAAGACCTGCGCGCGCGGCGGGACGTCGATCCCGCACAGTTTTTCAACCGCCAGGCAGAAGGTCAGGTTGTTGCCGATCGGATTCAGGTAATCCAGCCGGTCGGTCATCGGTTCGGCCTTCTGGAAGATCTTCGATTCCATATTTTTTTCCACCCCGGTGTGCAGGTAGCCGATATCCGGGATGCAGTTGACGACGATCTCGCCGTCCAGCTCGAGCAGCAGGCGCAGCACCCCGTGGGTGCTCGGGTGCTGGGGGCCCATGTTCAGGAGCATGGTCTCGCCGGTCAGCGCCCGTTCCGACACCAGGTGGCGCAGCTCCTCGAGGTTGATCTCTTGCGTCTCAGTCATTCACGTTTCTCCTGCCGGCCCAGGTTTTATTCGCGCGGACGCGGCTTGCGGATTTCCACGTCGCCAACGTTAAAGGTGAACTGGACTTCTTCGTATCCCAGCGGGTAGTCCTTGCGCAGCGGGTGTCCTTCCCAATCGGCCGGCATCAGGATGCGCCGCAGGTCCGGGTGGCCGTCGAAGCGGATGCCGAACATGTCCCACCCTTCGCGCTCCCACCAGTTCGCACCCGGATACACCGGGATGAGAGAGGGCAGGTGGGGCGCGTTGCCGTCCAGCGGCACCCGCAGCCCGAGGCTGACCTGGTCCGTGGATGAGAACAGGTTGTAGACCACGTGAAAGCGCGGCGTTTCCTGCGGCCAGTAATCGACCGCGCTCAGGTTGGTGAGCAGGTTGAATTTGAATTCGTCGCGGGCGGCCTTGCAGGCGTCGACGATATGCTCCGGGCTGACGGTCAGCCAGACCTCCCCGGCATATTCATGGCTTTCCGCCGCGAATCGCTCGCTGAGCGCCTTCACGGCGGGCAGAAGCTTCTCATTCATGCGCTTATCTCCACTGGCTGAGATGTTCGCTGCGTACTTTTTCTTGCAGGATCAGGATGCCGTGAACCAGCGCTTCCGGGCGGGGAGGGCAGCCGGCCACGTATACGTTCACCGGTACAATTTCGTCCACGCCCTGGACGACCGCGTAATTGTTGAAGATACCGCCGGTTGAGGCGCAGTCTCCCATCGCGATGACCCATTTCGGGTCGGGCATCTGGTCGTAAAGGCGGCGCAGGACGGGCGCCATCTTGCGGCTGACCCTTCCCGCGACAATCATCAGGTCGGATTGGCGCGGGCTGGCGCGCATCAGCTCCATGCCGAAACGGCTCATATCGTAGTTGGCAGCCTCCGCCGCCATCATCTCAATCGCGCAGCATGCCAGGCCAAACAGCATGGGCCACATGGAGTTCGTCCGGGCCCAGTTGACTGCCTGCTCAAGGGTAGTGGTGGCAATCCCCATGTTGCCAAGTTTTTGCTCTACTCCCATTCCAGAGCTCCCTTCTTCCAGGCATAGATATAACCTACCAGTAAAATGGCGATGAAGACCAGCATCTCGATGAGTGCGAAAAGGCCCAGCTTGCGAAAAACCACCGCCCAGGGCAGGAAAAAGATCACCTCGACATCGAAGAGGATGAACAGCACCGCGATCAAATAGTAGCGAACCGTGATCCGGCGGATCCCGGGGCCGTAGGGGGTCATCCCAGATTCGTACGGCAGGGATTTGCGCAGCGTCGGCCGGTGCGGTCCAAAGCTTTGGCCAAGGATCACCACCAGGATGCCCAGGCCGGTTGCTAGAATAATCAGGATCAGGAGGGGGAGGTAATCAGTCAGCATAACAATTCTCTACTTAAGATATCTAAAATCTTAAGATATCCAAAATCAAGATGCCCAAGTATAGCACAAGTAATAAAAGGTGGCAAATTTCACAAAAACAGACTGGATAGGAAGTATTTTTTTGCGTCGCGGTCAGGCGAGCTGCCTTCCATTAACATGAATCCGGCACCCTGCCTGCGGGGGGAATTTCCCGGCCGCGCGCCCCCGGAGAGGCCAGGCGCTTTATGATAGAATCGGCGGTAGCCCGTTATGGATATAAACCTCATGAAAGAGCACCCTTGATGAATCACGCAGCCCTGAAATCCATCCTGGCGGCTGGCTTGCTGGCCGCCTGTGCAATCGTGCTGGCCGGCTGCCGTGCGGCAGCCACGCCCCCCACCGGGCCGGCCCCATCCGGGACGGCCGCGCCGGCCGCCTCGCAGCCGGCGGCAAGCCCCACCCCGGCGGCGACTCAAACCGCTGAGCCCCGCTCGCTGGTGATTTGCCTTGGCCAGGAGCCGTCCACGCTCTACCCGTATGGCCAGGCTTCGCTGACCCAGTGGAGCGTGCTGGACGCGGTTTATCCGGGTCCCATCGTTTCGAAAAATTACACCCTCCAGCCGGTGATCCTGCAGAAGATCCCGAGCCTGGCGGATAAAGACGCCGTCATCCAGCCGGTGGACGTCAAACCGGGGGATACGATCGTGGATGCGGGCGGGAACGTGGTCAGCCTGGCGAAAGGGGTGCGGGTGAATCCGAGCGGATGCACGGGGACGGCATGCGGGATCCCTTACGACGGGCAGAGCCCGCTCAAGCTCGATCAGATGGTGGTGACCTTCAAGCTGCTCCCCGGGCTGACCTGGTCGGACGGCCAGCCGCTGACCGCCTCCGATTCGGTGTACTCCAGCCGGCTGGCGGCGGACCCGAGCACGCCGGTCTCCAAGTACAAGGTTGCCCGGACGGAAAAGTATGTCGCCAGCGACGCTCTCACCACGGTTTGGACGGGCGTCCCGGGCTTCATCGACCCGGACTACGCCACCAATTTCTGGCTGCCGCTCCCGGAGCACGCCTGGAAAGGCATCTCCCCGGCGGACCTGCTCACCAAAGATGTTTCCTCGCAGAAGCCGATCGGGTGGGGCCCGTACGTGATCGACCGGTGGGTTAAAGGCGACCATATCGACCTGCGAAAAAACCCATATTACGCTGGGGCGAAGGATGGGCTGCCGAAGTTCGATCAGCTCGTCTTTCGCTTCCTGGGCACCAACTCGATTGCCAACGTGAATGCCCTCAAATCCAAGGAGTGCGATATCGTCGATCAGACCGCCCACCTGGAGGACCAGCTGCCGCTCCTGTCGCAGCTCTCCAACGCGAAGCAGATCCAGGTGAACTACGCCTACGGACCGGAATGGGAGCACCTGGATTTTGGCATCAAACCTGCCTCCTACGACAACGGATACGACCCGGGAAAGAACGACCGGCCAGATTTCTTCGGCGACGTGCGCACCCGCCAGGCGTTCGCGTACTGCCTGGACCGCCAGGCCGTGGTGGATCAGCTCCTCCTCAAGCACTCGGCCGTCCCGGATACTTTTCTCCCCCCGGGGCACCCGCTGCTCGACCCAAACGTTGCCCACTACGCCTACGATCCGGCGCAGGGGGCCAAGCTGCTCGATGAGGTCGGGTGGAAGGATACCGACAATAACCCGGCCACCCCGCGGGTCGCCAAAGGCGTGAAGGGGGTGCCGGATGGGACGCCATTTGTCGTCCAGTATGCCACCACCCAGGCCGGCCTGCGCACGGATGCGGCCAACCTGCTGATCGCGTCGCTGGCGGGCTGCGGGATTCAGGTCAAGCTCAACGCGGTGACGCCCGGGGAGCTGTTCGCGCCGGGGCCGGGCGGGATGCTGTTTGGGCGCAATTTTGACCTGGCAGCCTTCAGCTGGGAGGTGGGGCAGCGCCCGGCCTGCTTCCTGTACACGAGCAGCCGCATCCCGGATGCGGCCAACCAGTGGGTGGGTGAAAATATTTCCGGTTACTCCAGCCAGGCTTTCGATCAGGCCTGCCAGACGTCCATGGCGGCCTTGCCCGGCCAGCCAGGCTATACCCAGGCGCAGGCAAAAGCCCAGGAGCTGTTCAGCCAGGACCTGCCCGTGATCCCGGTCTACATGGTGCCGCGGGTAGATGCCGCCCAGCCGGACGTCTGCGGGCTGACGCTGGATCCCTCGGCCCGCTCGGAGTTTGACAACATCGCCCAGCTGGATATGGGCGCCGGGTGTAAAAAGTAGCCGCGGTCAGCGGAGCTGGGGCAATCCCGGCTGGAAGGGCGGAAAACTCCTGCTTTATTCTCCGCAGAAGTTGACGAAACTGGGATAGCGCTGTTTAACTTTCATGATTCCTGGAGAGAAGCCTATGTCTGATCGCCCGGCGCAGCCCGCGAACGGCAACATCCTCGAGGTGCGCGGTTTAAAAACCTACTTCTTCACCGACGAAGGGGTCGTGAAAGCTGTGGATGGGGTAGATTTTTACGTCAGGCCCGGTGAGGTGCTCGGCCTGGTGGGGGAATCTGGCTGCGGAAAATCCGTCACATCCCTTTCGATCATGCGCCTGGTCGCCCCGCCCGGAAAGGTGATCGAGGGGCAGATCTTTTTCGAAGGGAAGGACCTGCTCGGGCTGCCCGAGCGTGAGATGGTATCCATCCGCGGCAACCGTCTCTCCATGATCTTTCAACAGCCGCAGAGCTCGCTCAATCCGGTATTCACGTCCGGCGACCAGGTCGCGGAAGTGCTGCAGATCCACCAGAACATGGGGAAGAAGGAAGCCTGGCAGCAGGCGATCGACCTGCTGCGGCTGGTCGGAATCCCGGAACCGGAGCACAAAGCCAGCGCTTTCCCGCACGAGATGAGCGGCGGGCAGGCCCAGCGCGTGATGATCGCCATGGCGCTGGCGCTCAATCCCCAGCTGCTGATCGCCGATGAACCCACCACCGCGCTGGATGTGACCATCCAGGCCCAGATCCTCGACCTGATCCGCGACCTGAAAGAGCGGATGGGGACCAGCGTGATCCTGATCACCCACGACCTGGGCGTGATCGCCGAGATGGCCCAGCGGGTGGCCGTGATGTACGCGGGCCAGATTGTGGAGCAGACCGGCGTGGAAGCCCTCTTCCTCCAGCCGCTGCACCCGTACACCCAGGGGCTGATCGGCTCCATCCCGGTCCTCGGTCAGGTGACCGAAGAGCTGGACGTGATCCCCGGCTCCGTGCCAAACCTGATTAATTTGCCGCCAGGCTGCCGGTTTGCCCCGCGCTGCAAAGCGCGGGTCGAGCGCCAGCTGAAGATCTGCACGGAGGTCGAACCAACCCTGGGGCCGGTCAGCCCGGATCACATGGTCCGCTGCTGGCTGTATCTCAGCCATGGCGAGCATCAGGCACCCCTTTCCCCGAGCGCATGAAGGATTTTATGGAAACGACCCGGCAGCAGGATTTTATTCAGGTAAACCACCTCAAAAAATACTTCCCGGTGCGGGGAGGCGTTCTACAGCGGGTGCTGGCCTGGGTGCAGGCGGTCGACGACGTTTCGTTTACTGTTCACGAGGGAGAGGCGCTGGGTCTGGTGGGCGAATCGGGATGCGGGAAAACGACGGTGGGCCGCACGATCCTCCGCCTCACCGAGCCGACCGGCGGCGAAGTGATGCTGGGAGGCGTCGACATCTTTTCGCTCAAGGGCAAGGCGCTCAAAGAGATGCGCCGCAACATGCAGATCATCTTCCAGGATCCGTACGCCAGCCTGGACCCGCGCGTGCCGATCGGCGAGAGCGTGATGGAAGGCTTGAAGATCCACAACATCGGCTCCAACAAAGAGCGCTACGACGTGATGATCGCCATGCTGCGCAAGGTGGGTCTGGAAGATTACCACGCCCGGCGCTACCCGCACGAGTTCTCCGGGGGGCAGCGCCAGCGCATCGGGATTGCCCGCGCACTGACCCTGCAACCCAAATTTATCGTCTGCGACGAGCCGGTCAGCGCGCTGGATGTTTCGATCCAGTCGCAGGTGCTGAACATCCTCAAAGAGCTGCAAAAAGAATTCGGTCTCACCTATTTGTTTATCGCCCACAACCTTTCGGTGGTGGAGCATATCAGCAACCGGGTCGCGGTGATGTACCTGGGCAAGATGGTGGAGCTTGCCGACCGAGACGAGCTTTTCCGCAACCCGCTCCACCCGTATACCCAGGCCCTGATGAGCGCCATCCCGATCCCCGATCCGCGGATCAAGCGGGAGCGCATTCTGCTGAAGGGCGACGTCCCCTCACCGCTGCACCCCCCCAGCGGGTGCCGCTTCCACCCGCGCTGCCCGGTTGCGATGGATATTTGCAGCCAGCAGGAGCCGCGCCTACTGGAAGCGTCCCCGGACCACTTCGCGGCCTGCTGGCGGGTGGGATAGCCTTTACGATCACAAGCGAGGCGGCATGAACGAGAAACGGGTTCTCGTCGTCGACGACTCCAAAGATATCGGCCGGATGATCGCCGCGGCGCTCGGCACCCTCGATCCGGGCGTGCAGGTGCGGATGATGTCTTCCGCCGAAGAAGCGGTGCTCGAGATCACCCGCGAGCTGTTCGACCTGCTGGTCATCGATATCCGCCTGCCCGGGATTTCCGGGCTGGACCTGACCCGCCGGATCCGCTCGCGCAACCCCAACCTGAAGATCATCCAGATCTCGGGGCTGGACGACGCGCAGGCGGCCACGGAGGCGCTCCAGGCGGGCGCGAATGCGTTCTTCCACAAGCCGATCTCGATGAGCGAGTTTCTCAAGACCACCGGGGTTTTCCTCGGCTTGCGGGCTGTGGAACC
>JAJYJF010000086.1 GCA_021796375.1 Chloroflexota bacterium
CTCGGCGTGCTGCAGCACGAACGCGGCAGCCGGCCGCAGCTTGATCAGCCCGGCGTCGACCAGGGAGCGCACGCTCACCCCTTCCCAGAGCGTATCAAACTTGCTCCAGCGTGTCACGCAGTGCAGGTCCATCGTCACGCTGCGGCGCGGCAGGCGGTTGAACTCCTCCCAGCTCCAGCGGGCTTCCTGCTCCACCTCGCCCCAGATGCGGAAATCCCACCCTTGGGGGTTGAATGCGGGCACCGGCCCGTAGTGAAGGACGGGGAACTTTTGGGTGAGCGACTGGCCGGGGGGCAAGCGGCCTTCCCGGCGCATGCGCTCCTCCTCTTCGCGGCGTTTCCGGAAAGGGGAATCAAACATCAGTGCATGGCTCCTTATTCCAGGGTAAAGCTTTCGCCGGGTTTGAGAAGGTGAACTTTGGACCCGTTCGCGGCCTCCACCTGCCGGGCCCAGGCGGCCGCATCCTGTTTCAGCAGGTCAAACGTATTGTAATGGATCGGGATGACGTGCTTGGGCTGCAGCAGCTTGACGGCGCGCAGCGCGTCGGCCGGGCCCATGGTGTAGTTGTCGCCGATCGGGATCATCGCCAGGTCGATGCCTTCCTCGCCGATCAGGCGCATGTCGCCGAAGAGCCCGGTATCGCCGGCCAGGTAAATCTTCTTGCCGTCTGGGACGGTCAGCAGGAAGCCGGCCGGGTTGCCGCCGTTCGAGCCGTCCGGCAGGGCCGAGCCGTGCACGGCGTTGGTGAGCTTCAGGTAGCCGAACGGGTATTGATGGCCGCCGCCGATATGCTGCGCGTGCGTTTTTTTGGCCCCCTTGCTCTCAAACCAGTCCGCGATTTCAGCGTTGCTGATCACCTCGGCGCCGGTGCGCTCGGCAATTGCCAGCGCATCGCCGACGTGATCGCCGTGGCCGTGGCTGATCAGGATATAGTCAGCCTGGACTTTATCGGCGGTCGTGGAGGCCGCCGGGTTGCCGGTGAAATAAGGATCGACGATCAGCTTCCAACCGTCGACATCCAGCCCAATCACAGCATGGCCGTACCAGGTAATTTTTGTGCTCATCTACTCCTCCCCGAAAATATCTGCGTTTAATAAACTGTTCCGAATGCCGGAGACGCCCTCCGGCTCCGGCTGACCCTAATTGTATAAATTTATTCTCGCCGCCGCAATGGGGAAGACGCGTGCATCCCAAATTATTGGCGATCCACCCCACTCGGAAAATCCGGAAATTACCCCAGGGAGCGCGGCCAGATGATCCGGATGGGCCGGTCGTAGAAGAGGTAGTCCCACACCCAGTTGATCAGCACCACCAGGCGGTTGCGGAAGCCGATCAGCTGCAGGATGTGGACGACCAGCCAGACCACCCAGGCCAGGAACCCGGTGAACTCCCAGCGGCCGATACGGGCGACCGCGGCGTTGCGCCCGATGGTGGCCAGCATCCCCGGGTCCTTGTAGACGAAATGGCGCAGGGGCTGCCCGCCGATCATGCGGCGGATGTTCTCCGCCGCCACCTTCGCCTGCTGGATGGCGACCGGCGCGACCATCGGCAGCGGCTGGCCGGCAGCGTCGGTCAGATAGGCGGCGTCGCCGATCACCAGCACCTCGGGATGGCCGGGAAGCCCCAGGCTGGGCTCGACCTCCAGCCGGCCCTGGCGGCCCCGGCGCGCGTCGACCGCCGCGGTCAGGTCCTCAGCCCGCACCCCTGCCGCCCAGATCAGCGTGCAGGCGGGGATCGCCTCACCGTCCTTTAACCGCACCGCCTGCCCGTCGAAGCTCTCCAGCGCGGCGTTCAGGCGCACCTCCACGTGCTTCATCTCCAGGGTTCTCGCGGTGTAACCGCTCAGCCGCTCCGGCATGCCCGCCAGCAGGATCCCGGTCGCTTCAAGGAGGATCACCCGCACGTCGCCGAGGTTCAGGTTGGGATAATCCTTGGAGAGCACCAGGCGGATCAGCTCGGAGATCGCGCCAGCGCTCTCCACGCCGGTCGGCCCCCCTCCGGCGACCACGAAGGTCAGCCGGGCGGCGCGCGCCGCCCGGCTTTCTTCCTGCACCGCGCTCTCGAACTGGGCCAGCAGGTGGTTGCGGATGCGAATCGCGTCGTCGATCCCTTTCAGGCCAAGGCCCATCTCCTCCACCGAGCGCAGGCCGAACGTGTTCGTCTGGCCGCCCACCGAGAGGATCAGGTAATCATACGGGTAATCGCGGGTGGGGGTGACCAGGCGGCGCTTCTCCAGGTCCACCCCCCTGACCTCGGCCATCTCAAAGTCGAAATTTTTTTGATAGCGCAGGATGCTGCGCACCGGATGCGCGATATCGGTCGGGGAGAGCCCGGCGGTCGCCACCTGGTAGAGCAGCGGTTGAAACACATGGTAGTTGTTGCGGTCGACCAGCGTCACGTGAACCGGGGCCTTCGCCAGGGCCCGGGCGGCGTTCAGGCCGCCGAAGCCCGCGCCGACGATAACCACCTCAGGGATCTTTCCGGCCATCCACCCTCCTTCGGCCATCCTACCTCTAAATTTTTAACGGTTTCCATTCCCCGCGAAAAACCCGCCCGCCGCCCCGGCTCGTGCGGTGCGGGGAGCCGTTTGGACGGCTAACCCCCCTTGGCCGGGCGGGCCAGCCACCCGAGGCTGCCCGAATCGACCCCCTGGTCGAGCAGCGCCGGCTGAACCTGCGGGAAGCCGACCCGAAAGAGCTTCCCCACCGCCACATAGTAGAACGCCTGCGAATCCGGCTGCCAGAGCACCTGGCTGACCGGTTCGGCCGTCACCTCCTGCAGCAGCAAGCCGTCCGGCTGGTACAGGCGCAGGCCGGGATGCGCCCTGTCCCCCCAGCAGGCCACCCAGTGGCCGTCCGGCGAAGCGCTGGCGCCTGCCTCGCCTTTCAGCAGCAGGCTGTCTCCCTGCGGGGAGAAGAGCAGCAGCCCCTGCTCGCCCGCGGCGGTGAAACGCCCGATCCGCGGCGCATAGGCCAGGCTGCTCCACTCCCCGGCCTGGACAAACTGCGGCGAGCCCTTCAGCCCCGGCAGCCGGTAGATCCCGGGGGCCAGGCCCAACTGCGCGCCGGTGAGGTCGGTTTCGGTAAAGGCAATAGTCTGGCTGGCCGGGTCCAGCGCGGCGTGGTCGAGCGGGCCGCCGTACAGGCGGTCTACGAAGCGCGCGCTGATCGGGATGGCGCGCAGGTCGTGCAGCCCATCCGCCGCCTGGGTGTAGACCACCAGCATATCCGGGGCGCTCCAGCCCAGGAACCCTTCGCCGGTGCTGTTCGCCGGCGGGACGTACAGCTTGCGCAGCTCGTTGTGATCGGTCGCCGCCGCCCAGACCGGACCCAGCTTCCATCCCGGCGGGGCGCTGAAGCTGACTACCTCCTGAAAGATCACCCACAGCCCATCCGGGGACCAGGTCTGGTGGGCCACCTGGTTGAGCCCGTCGGTCAGACGGCGCGTCTTCTGCGTCGCCATATCGAACAGGTACAGGTCGGAGGACGGCCCGTCGGAGGCGCCGACATAAGCCAGATAGCGCCCATCCGGCGACCAGCTCAACCCGTCCGGCTGCGCCAGCGCTGCCACGGCGTCCGGCAGCGCCCCGCTCCCCGCGGCCTGGAGCTTTTTGAGCACGCTCGCCGACAGGAGTGGCAGGTGAGCGCGCACCTCCCCGCCGGGGAAGCCCACCAGGTCCAGCGCCAGGTCTTCCAAGTCTTGCTGCCCGCTGCGGAAGGCCAGCCAGCCCCCGGCGGGAGATACCCCGGAACTCAGGTCCCCCGCGAAGCGGGCCGGGGCGGAGGAGGTCACCCGGGTGGAGGCGCCCGAGGTGGAATCGTACGCCGCCGGCTGGCCGCCGTCCCGGCTGTAAACCAGCCAGGGACCGGGTTGGACCGGGGTCGGCGAGGGGGCGGAGCTGCCCGGAGCGGGGGTCACCGGGGTGGGCGCGGGCAGCGTGGGCAGCCGGCTGGCCTGCGCCGGAGCCGTGGGGACCGCGGGCGCGGGAGCCCCGGGCGTGGCGGTCAGCGACCAGGCGACCGGCGTGGGGGTGAGGAAAGTGCAGGCCATCCCCGCCGCCGCCAGGACGGTGAGCGCGGCGAAGATAGGGGAGGGCTTCCAAACCGGAGGTTTCTGCATGGCTTCAATGGAATTATACCGGAAGGGCTGCCCGCTTTTCTTCTTCTCCCCCGAAGCGGCGCGCGCCCTCCGCCAGGCTACTTCTTATACGCCAGCAGCAGCCCATCCCGGATGGGTATGATCGAGCTGATCCAGGCCGGGTCGGCGGTGACCCGCCGGGTCAGCTCGCGCACCCCGTTGGTGGTAGCCGCCTGGTCGGCCGGGTCGAAGATTCGCCCGTGGTACAGCATGTTGTCGACGATCAGCACCCCGCCCGGGCGCAGCTTCTCCGCGATCACCTGCAGCGAATCCGGGTAGCCTTCCTTGTCGATGTCGTTAAAGATCAGGTCGAAGGGACCTTCCGTCTCGCGCAGCGTCTGGATGGCCTCCCCGACCCGGTACTCCATCCCATCCGCCAGCCCGAGCGCCTCCAGGTGGGCGCGCGCCTGCGAAGACAGCCCCGCATCCCAAACGACGTGGTACACCTGCCCTCCGCCGTTCTCCTTCACGGCGCGGGCGAACCAGGCGGTCGAATAGCCGTATCCGGACCCCAGCTCGAACACCCGCCGGGCTCCGATCATGCGCGCCACCAGGTAGCAGAAGTGACCCGAAGCGATGCCAACGATGGGGAAGCTCGTCCTCCGGGCGTACGCTTCCATCTCCGCCAGCTCCGGCGGGCGCGGCGGGACCAGCCCATCCAGGTACGCGAGCAGGTCTCCACCGCCAAACGGGGGTTGGGCAGCGTGGGTTACCATTACAGCTGCGCCGTGGCCGGGGCCAGGCCCAGCTGGCGGGTCAGCTGGGCTGAATCGTAGTACAACCGCACCGCCTGGATGGCTTCGCCGGCGATCTCGTACACCCCGCACATGGGGATTTCAACCTGGCGGTGGGTGGCTGGCACCCCCATCAGGTTGCCCGAGTTTACGCCCCGAAAAGTAAACTCCACCACCACCCGGCCGTCGCCCGCCATCATCTGGCGGATATCGCTGCGGGCATCCGGGAAAGCTGTGCGGTAGAGCATATCCAGCATTTGGCCGACGGCCACCCTGCCGCGCAGCGGCTCGGGCGAGGTGAAATCCTGGTATGTGGCGTCATCGGCGACCATCTTCGGGTCGTGACCCTGCATGAACGCCTGGATCAAGCGGATATTTTCTTCATCAGACATCGACACCTCCTTCTGAAGCAGTCCGCGCGGCCGCCCGGCATCCGGGCGAGCGCAGAATTCGGACTGAGTTTCTCTCTTATTCCCCTTTACTATAGCCAAAACCGGCCGAAAAGACAACCCGCGGCGTTTCGCCGCTCAAACCCCCCAAATTCCCCTGAATTTGCCGGATCATCACCGGCGGTTGGTGATTTCTATCACTTGTTTTTAGCCCCGCCGCTGCCTAAACTATGTAGATAGAGAAAATCCCATTAAACCATTTTCCTAGTGCCAGGAGCCAGGAATATGCAGATCACCCATCAAGCCGATTATGCGGTACGCACGATCCTGTACCTGTCACGGCTGGAGGCGAACCAGCGAGTTTCCACCAGTGAAATCGCGGCGTTCAACCACATCCCGCCCTCGTTTCTCACCAAAATCATCTCCCAGCTGGCCATCGCGGGGCTGATCCACACCTCGCGCGGGGCGCGGGGCGGCGTCTGGCTGGCGCGCCAGCCGCAGGCCATCTCCCTGCTCGACGTCCTGATCGCCATTGACGGCAACCTGGCCCTGAACCAGTGCGTCGCGGACCCCGGCGACTGCTCCTTCAGCCCCAACTGCCTGATCCACAAGTTTTGGAAAGAGACCTGCTGCGAGATGGTCGACCGCCTGAAGGCGACCACCTTTGACCTGTTCAATAAAGACCGGAATCAGGTCGGGCTGCCGGTCGCGGCCTAGCCTTCGCGATTTTCGCCAGGACCCACCCCCATGGACCATCCTCCAACGGATGGTCCATGCGTATTTTATGCCGGGTGCATCCCGGTTTATTGGCAATTCCCATCGGGAAATCATTTTCTCCCCGCCCCTCGAGGGGTGGGGACGGGAGTGGGGTGAATCGCTTTTCTGCCGCGTGTCTTGTAAAACCTGATCGGCTATAATCACATCAACGGACGCGATGGAAATTTCACCGGTGTGAGGAATGGGGATGGCATGATGGATGGCTCAAGGGTGGTGCGCGCCCCGCGCGGGACGCGGTTATCCTGCAAATCGTGGCAGACGGAAGCTGCCTACCGGATGCTCCAGAACAACCTGGATCCCGAGGTCGCCGAGCGCCCCGAGGACCTGGTGGTGTACGGCGGGCGGGGCCAGGCCGCCCGCAGCTGGGAGGCGTTTGACGTCCTGCTGCAGACCCTGCGCCAGCTCGAGGACGACGAAACCCTGCTCGTCCAATCGGGCAAGCCGGTGGTCGTGTTCAAGACCCACCCGGACGCGCCGCGCGTGCTGATCGCAAACTCCAACCTGGTGCCGCATTGGGCTACCCAGGAGCATTTCGACGAGCTGGCGGCGCGCGGGCTGATCATGTTCGGCCAGATGACCGCCGGCTCGTGGATCTACATCGGCACCCAGGGCATCCTGCAGGGGACCTACGAGACGCTGGCGGCCCTCGCCGCCAAACGCGGCTGGCCATCGCTCAAGGGGCGCTTCGTGCTCACCGCCGGTCTGGGGGGCATGGGCGGCGCCCAGCCGCTCGCGGTCACCCTGAACGAGGGGGTGGGGCTGATCGTCGAGGTGGACCCGGCCCGCGCCCGCCGCCGCCAGGAGATCGGCTACGTGGACGACGTGGTGGATACGCTGGAAGAGGCGATGACCCTGGTGGAGGAAGCCCGCGGCCAGGGCCGCCCGCGCTCGATCGGCCTGATCGGAAACGCCGCCGAGGTATACAATGAGCTCGCGCTGCGCGGCGTCATCCCCGACGTGGTCACCGACCAGACGCCCGCCCACGACGTGCTGAGCTACATCCCGGCCGGGATGAGCCTGGAGGAGGCCGCGGCGCTGCGGGCTGCCGACCCGGAGGGCTACCGGGCGCGCTCGCTGGCCTCCATGGCCCGCCAGGTGGAGGCGATGCTGGCCTTCCAGCGCCAGGGCGCCGAGGTGTTCGATTATGGCAACAACCTGCGCCAGCGCGCTTTCGACGCCGGGGTGAGCGGCGCCTTCGAGTTCCCCGGCTTTGTCCCGGCTTACATCCGGCCGCTGTTCTGCGAGGGGAAGGGACCCTTCCGCTGGGTGGCCCTCTCGGGCGACCCGGAGGATATCTACCGCACCGACCGCGCGGTGCTGGAGCTTTTCCCGGAAGACGAGCACCTGCGGCGCTGGCTCACCCTGGCGCGCGAGAAGGTCCCCTTCCAGGGGCTCCCGGCGCGGATCTGCTGGCTGGGGTACGGCGAGCGCGCCCAAGCCGGCCTCAAGTTCAACGAGCTGGTCGCCAACGGCGAGCTCAAAGCCCCGATCGTCATCGGGCGCGACCACCTGGATGCCGGCTCGGTGGCCTCGCCCAACCGCGAGACCGAGGCGATGCGCGACGGCACGGACGCCGTCAGCGACTGGCCCATCCTCAACGCGCTGATCAACGCCGTCGGCGGGGCCACCTGGGTCTCCTTCCACCACGGCGGCGGGGTGGGGATCGGCTACAGCCAGCACGCCGGGCAGGTGATCGTGGCGGACGGCACGCCCGAGGCTGCCCGCAGGCTGGCGCGCGTGCTGACCACCGACCCCGGCCTGGGCGTGGTGCGCCACGCCGACGCGGGCTACCCGGAGGCGATCGTTGCCGCCCGCCGCGGCGGGATCTGGATGCCGATGCTGAAATCTTAGGAGCGGGATGGCGAAAATTCTCGCCTTTGGCTGCGCCGTTTTGCTGGGGATTGCCGCCGGGCTGGCCCTCGGCTGGCTCGTCCTGCCGGCGAGCCCGGCCGGCA
Source organism: Chloroflexota bacterium (assembly GCA_021796375.1). Taxonomy (GTDB): domain Bacteria; phylum Chloroflexota; class Anaerolineae; order Anaerolineales; family Anaerolineaceae; genus JAJYJF01. The sequence goes on from JAJYJF010000086.1 coordinate 7,993, forward strand.
GCCCGCCCAGCAGCCTGCGCAGCGACTACAAGGCCGATTACGTGCTGATGGTCGCCGAGGCTTACTCCGCCGACCAGAACCTGGAGCAGGCCGGCCTGCAGCTTGCGGCGCTGGGCGGTTC
>JAJYJF010000087.1 GCA_021796375.1 Chloroflexota bacterium
CCGGACGGGCGCTGGGTGGCCTATTGTTCGGGCGGCGAGCTCTACACCATCGCCTGCGAGGCCGGGGCGCAGCCGCGCCGGCTGACCTCCGGCGCGAGCGACACCCTCACCCACGGGCTGGCGGAGTTCGCTGCCCAGGAGGAGATGGGCCGCCCGCACGGCTTCTGGTGGTCTCCCGACAGCTCCCGGCTGGCTTTCGAAGAAGCCGATACCAGCGCCATCCCCCCGTTCCTCATCAGCCACCCCGGAAAGGATGACACCGGCCCCACCGCTCAAGAGATCCACCGCTATCCGTTCGCCGGCGGGCCCAACGCGCGGGTGCGGCTGGGGGTGATCTTGCGCTCGGGCGGCGAGCCAGCCTGGATGGATCTGGCCGGCCCGGAAGAGGATTTCTACCTGGCGCGGGTCAGGTGGACGCCGGACGGCGCCCTCACCGCCCAGATCCTGAACCGCGCTCAGAATGACCTCGAGCTAGCTGCCTTCGACCCGCAGACGGGCGGGCACCGCACCCTCCTGCGCGAGACCAGCGCCACCTGGATCAACCTGCACAACCTGTTCTGGCCGCTCGAGGACGGAGGGTTCCTGTGGGGCTCCGAGCGCAGCGGGTACATGCACCTCTACCTGTACGACCGCGGCGGGACGCTCGTCCGCGCGCTGACGGGCGGCGAATGGCTGGTCGACGCGCTGTGCGGGGTGGATGAAACCGCCGGGATCGCCTATTTCACCGCCAGCCGCGAGAGCCCCACCGAATCGCAGCTGTACAGCGTCGCTTTCGCCGGGGATGCGCCGCGGCGGATCACTCGCGAAGCCGGTTTTCATACCGCCGTCCTTGACCACGCCTGCCGGGCGTGCGTGGATACGTTCCAATCCACCCGCCAGCCGCCGGTTGCCCGCCTGGTTTCGCTGGAAGATGGGTCCATCCGGCAGGTCTTCTTCGCCAACCCGGACCCGCGCCTGGAGCAGCTTGACCTGCCCGCGCCGGAGATCGTCAGCCTCCAAAACCGCCGCGGCGATGTGCTCTACGGAGCGATTTATCACCCGCCCGCGCGCTCCGGCGCCGGGCCTCATCCCTGCATCGTGACCCTCTACGGCGGCCCGCACGGCCAGGAGGTGCAGGACGACTGGGGCCTGACCGCCAACCTGCGCGCGCAGTACCTGGCCAGCCTGGGCTTCTTCGTGTTCCTCCTGGATAACCGCGGCATGGCCCGGCGCGGCCTGGCGTTTGAATCGGCGATCTACCGGCACATGGGCAGCGCGGAAGTGGAAGACCAGGTCGATGGGGTCCGCTGGCTGACCGGAAAGGGCTGGATCGACCCGGCGCGGGTGGGGATCTACGGCTGGAGCTACGGGGGTTACATGTCCGCAATGTGCCTGCTGCGCGCCCCGGGAACCTTCAAAGCGGCGGTCGCCGGCGCGCCGGTCACCCGCTGGGATGGCTACGACACCTGCTACACCGAGCGCTACATGGGCACGCCGCAGAACAACCCGGAAGGCTACGAGGACAGCAGCGTGACGGCGCACGCCGGCCGTCTAGCGGGCAAACTGATGCTCGTCCACGGCCTGATCGACGAGAACGTGCACTTCCGGCACACCGCGCGGTTGATCAACGCGCTGATCCGCGCGCGCAAGCCGTACGAGCTGCTGCTCTTCCCCAACGAGCGCCACTCTCCCCGCCGCCTGGAAGACCGCGTTTACATGGAGGAGCGCATCCGCGACTTCTTCCTCAGGGAACTGATTGAATCCTGAGCAGGGTATTCGTTTCCAACGGTTCAAATGGATCCGTTAAAAAGTAATCCGGGGAAACGGTCCTCTTGAGCTGGATCGGAGAGCCTTCCTCGCCGTCCCAGGCCACGTAGAGCGCCAGCTCGCCGGCCTCAATCTGGTCCGCGAGATACCGAGACAGCGACGATCGAGATGCTGCTGACATCTCCCGCTCGGTCCGCCCGGACTCATCCTCTCCAGCCTCCCGGCTCGGAGGATTGAACCCGCAGCTGCAGCCTTCCCACGACCCCACATAATAGATGAACGGAAGATTCAGAGTCTCCTCAACCGCGGCCTTTTTCTTGTAAAGATGCGGAGAGATAAGCAGCTCCGGATACCTTTCGTGATGGTTGAACGTGGGCAGCGGATGCTGGGAGGCCAGATAAATTGCCAGGCACATAGAGATCCCTTCGATCGAGCAAAATCTTGGTTTTTGCCATTATAGGATAAACGCGCTCTTCGCGAGCCATAAAGATAAAATTCCCCGGGCAGAATAGTTTTCTGCCCGGGGATATCAGAGGGAGATCTTTTGGCCGGAACCAAAACGGTTGCTTTTCAATCCGGCGAACCTCACCAATAAACTGTTCCGTCTCAGGAAACGAACCCTCTGGTTACGAGTGCGTGTTGACCTTGATGGTCTTGGGCCGCGCGGCTTCCGCCTTGGGGACGCGCAGGGTGAGCACGCCGTCCTCCAGGCTGGCCTCGGCTTTGCTCGCATCCAGCTCGGCGGGCAGGGTGAGCACCCGGCTGAAGCGTCCCGCGGGGCGCTCCTGCAGCAGGTAGCTCGCGTGCTCGTCGCGGTGATCCGGCAGCTGGCCCTGGATGCTGACCGTCTCGTTGACGATCTGGATGTCCAGGTCTTCGTTTTTGACGCCCGGCAGAAGCGCGGTCAGCACGAATTCGTTTTGCTCGGAAACAACATCCACCGGGAAGAAAATCTCGGATTCCATCGATCGCTGAATCTCATCATCGTAGTTCCAGCGGGCTGCCCGGCGGATCCGGTTCGGGTAAGGTGCAATAAAAATGGTCATTTCAATCTCTCCATGAAGGTTATCTTTTGGTGTATACGGGAAAACCCCGTTCGATCGATCCTTTTGATAATGATGATACGCACCGAATGTTAGAGAAACGCTAACAAAAAGTAGGGGATGTATATGAGATCCGAGGTCTGGAATCGAACACCCCGGGATCGTTTCCCGGGGTGTTCTGTCATCCGAAAGGAATGGAGAGTTTTGCTGCGAGCAGGCTACTTCAGCGCGGCGATGAAGCCGGATGCGGGCGTGCCCATGCCGGTGACATCATCGTATCCGGGAGTTGTCTGCAGGCTCAGGTTCTGATTGGTGGTGCGCAGCGAGGTCCGCGTCCCGTTCGAGGCATCCACGCCGTTGATGAAATCGACGCGCACGGTGGATTCCGTCAGGGCCGGGTTGACGACATCATTCAGGGCCATCCCTCCCAGCTTGTAGAAGAGCGGGTTGGCGAAGCCGTGCGGTTTTCCAGCCGCCTGGTCCGCCAGGGCCATGATGCCGGCCACGATCGGGCTGGAGAGGCTGGTGCCGCCGATGCGGTACTCGGAGTACTTGACGGTGCCGTCTGGGAAGGTCTGCGTCTCGCCGACGAGGTAGCCGGCGTTCGGGTCGCCGAGGGCGGCGATATCCGGCACCGCGCGGCCCGTCCGTCCCTGGGCCGTGAAGACGGAGCTCTGCACGACGCCCTGCTGGTACCAGGGCTCGCCGAACAGCATGCTCACCCCACCGCCGCCGCCGTACATCCAGCTGCCGGGCGGGTTCGGGGACCAATTGGTTCCGGTCCATACGGATCTTGTGGTGCCCCAACCGGTCTCGAAGAGGTAATTATTGCTGGCGCCAACCGCCAGGGTGGTGCCGCCGACCGCGGTGACCCACGGGCTGGAGGCCGGCCAATCGGCCGTCCGGTATCCCATCACCAGCGATTCGTCGCTGTAGTCGCCGGAGGAGAAGTAGATGCCGATGCCTTCCGCAACGCCCTGCATGATGATGTCTTCAAAGGGCTTAATGTAGCCGAAGGGCAGCAACTCGGTCGTCCAGCCGTAGGAGTTGGTGACGATTGAAGCCACGTGGCGGTCGACCACGAAGTTGAGCGCCGCATCCAGGTCCTGGAAGTTGTTGGGCGCGCCCACGTAGACGATTTTCGCGGCTGGGGCCATGCCGTGTACGGCCTCAACGTCCAGGGTTTCCTCGCCGTACCAGCCCTGCGGGTCTTGCATCATGCCCTTTTCTGGATGGCGGTAGGTGCCGGGGGCAACCATCTGGGTGAACTGGTTGGCCTTGAAGGTCGGCACGCCGCGGTTCGTCGACCACTGATTCACATCCTCGGTGATGGTCGGCGCGGCGTAGGCGTCGATGATGGCGACGGTCTGCCCGGCGCCGTCATATCCGGTGATCCCATACGCGCCTTTCACCTGTTCCGGGGTATACCCGCAGGGAGCGTAGTAAAGGGTGTCATAACCGTTGGGGGTTGTGAATCCGGTCGCCAGCTTTTCACCCCAGTACGCCGAGCAGGGGGTGGCATTGACGAAGGCTGCCGGCGGCGGGGCATCGTTTCCGGTGGTGTGGTTGGTGTGGACGAACTGGGAGCTGTCATCCAGGCCGACCACGCTCTCCACGACATTGGCCAGCGAGCTGGGGATCGAGACGTCCGCGCTGGGAGAGCGCACCGTCAGCCCATCGACCTTGTACATGTCGAGGGTCACCCCGAAGGCTGCCTGGACCTGGGCTACCGTGCCCTCGGCCGAAACGTACTTGTTGTTGGTCGGGGTGTAGATCACGGAGAAACCCTGGCTGTGCAGCCACTGCTGCACCGCGGTGACGTCCGCCTGGGAGGGCGCAAACTGCTGGCGGAACTGCGCGGGCGCCACATATTGGCCGTAAGTGGCGCTGCTCGGATCGGAGACGGCCTTGGCCAGAGCCGCGACGGCAGCGGGATTCTTCCAGCCCAGGTAAACGCGGAAGCCGACATCGCCGCTCTTGTTCGCCGGACCGACGAGGTTCTTGGAGTTCGCCCAGGACGGCGCGGTCCCCTTGAGGACGCTGCGCGGGTTCGCAGCGGCGCTGGCGGTGGTCACCAGCAAGACGTTCAGCAGCAGTGCGAGAATTACAACGATCGAAAATGCCGTTCTTTTCATCATTCTCCTCCCCTAACCTGTTGCGAAATGTAAAGATTGAACTTGAGTGGTTAAATACTCGGGCTAAAACGAACAATTAGCCTTCCTTACTTAATCTTAAACGAATGATATATTGATTCGTTACGGAAGGGTTCCAGGTTTAAATCATCTTGACCGGACCAGGCATCGCAGATACAATCCATTCAATTCAATATCGGCCAGGGTGCCCTCTCTCCGGATGGAAGGGCGTAATGGCGAAACCGGTGTGAGTCCGGTGCTGTCGCGCAACTGTGAGGCCAGGCTACCGCGTATTTGCGGTGCCTTACCAAGCCAGGTCGCCCACCCTGTCGAAATCGTTCACCAGACCTCGCGGAAAGGAGATGGGAACCATGGCGATCCGACCAGCCAGCCCTGATTGACCCACCCCTGCCCGACCCGGCAGGGGTTTTTCGTATACCCGCCCGCTGCAACACCGGGCGATCGTTCCCGCATTGACCTGATTTGATTGAGGCATCCATGAAACCCAAGCTGTTGTTCATCGTTGCGATTCTGTTCCTGCTCGCCGCCTGCCAGCCGGCCGCCCCGACCGCGGCGGTCGCGCCAGCCAGCACGCCGGCCTCCACCAGCCCGGCATCCCCAACCAGCATCCCCGCCACAGCCTATCCCACGCTGGCGGCTGCGTCCCCCACCGCTCCGGCTCCCACCGCGCCCGCGGCTACGCAAGCATCCGCCTCCGGCCCCATCCAGCTCACCGACGGCCTGAACCGGTCCGTGAGCCTGGCCAAACCCGCCACGCGGGTCGTCTCCATGGCTCCTTCCGTGACCGAAATCCTATACGCAGTCGGCGCCGGGCCGCAGGTGGTCGGCCGGGATGAATTCTCCGACTACCCGGCGGAGGCCAAGGCGCTGCCGTCGATCGGCGGCTCGATGGGCAAGTACGATTTCGAAGCCATCGCGGCCCTCAAGCCGGACCTGGTCATCGCCGCCGGGATCAACACCCCCGATCAGGTGAAATCGCTCGAGAACCTGGGGCTAACGGTTTACTATCTGGCCAATCCCACCGACCTGAACGGGATGTACGGCGAGCTGCAGATCGTGGGGAAGCTCACCGGGCAGGACGCCCAGGCAGCCGCGCTCATTCCGACCTTGAAAGCCCGCGTGGACGCGGTGACCGCCAAAATCGCCCCCCTTCAAAACCACCCGAGGGTCTATTACGAGCTGGACGCCAGCGACCCGACCAAGCCCTATACCTCCGGGCCGGGGACCTTCGTCGACAAGCTGATCAGCCTGGCCGGCGGCCAGAATATCGGCTCGGACCTCAAGGACGCCTGGGCGCAGATCGGCGCCGAAGCAGTCATCGCCAAGAACCCGCAGGTGATCCTGCTTGGCGACGGGGCGTACGGCATCACCCCGCAGAGCGTGTCGCTGCGCGCGGGGTGGAGCGCCATCGACGCCGTCAAAAACAACCAGGTGTTCGTCTTCGACGACAACACGGTCAGCCGGCCCACCCCGCGTCTGGTTGACGGGCTTGAAACCCTGGCAAAGCTGATCCACCCCGAAGCGTTCAAGTAAGCCATGCGCTCCTGGGTAGCTGAGGGGGAGGATCCCGCGGGCGGGATTGGCCGGCAAAACACGCCCGGCCGTTCCGGCCGGAGGCGGCTGGCGGTCTACCTGACCGCGGTCGGCCTGCTCCTGTCCGCGGGCATCCTCAGCCTGGCGATCGGCAGCGTGCCGATCCCGCTGAACGTTCTGCTGCGCCTCCTGGCCGGCCAGCCGGTCGGGGAGAGCTCCTCTGTTTTTGGGGTGATCTTTTTCCAGCTGCGCCTGCCCCGGACAGTGCTGGTCGCGCTGACCGGGGCAGCCCTGGCGGGCTCGGGCGCCGCCTACCAGGGACTCTTCCGCAACCCGCTCGCGGACCCGTTCTTGATCGGGGTTGCCTCGGGCGCCGGGTTGGGGGCCGTCCTGGCCATGATGATCCACTGGCCGTATACCACCCTGGGCCTGCTTGCCGTCCCGGCCGCGGCCATGGTGACCGGGATGGCAACCGTCGGCCTCGTTTACCTGCTCGCCCGCTCCGGGCAGGACCTGCAGACCGGTAGCCTCATCCTGGCCGGCGTGGCCGTCAGCTCTTTCGCCACCTCGCTGACCTCTTATCTGATGCTCAGCTCGCAGGGCGAGCTGCGCCGGGCCATCGTGTGGCTGCTGGGGGGATCGTCTCAGAGCGGGTGGCAGCCGGTGGTCGCCGCGCTGCCGTACGTCCTGCTCGGCCTGGGGGTCCTGGTGCTCTCCGGGCATTCGCTGAACGTGCTGCAGTTCGGCGACGACCAGGCCCGCCAGCTCGGCCTGCCGGTCAACCGGGTGCGGCTGGTGATCGTCACCGCGGCCTCGCTGGCCACCGCCGCGGCGGTGGCTTTCTCCGGCATCATCGGTTTTGTCGGGCTGGTGGTGCCCCATATCGTCCGCCTCATGCTCGGCCCCGATTACCGGCGGCTGGTACCCCTCTCCGTTCTGGGTGGGGCCATCATGCTGCTGCTCTCGGACGTCGTCGCCAGGGTGGTCCTAGCGCCTCAGGAGTTGCCGGTCGGGATTGTGACCGCCCTGCTCGGCGCCCCGTTCTTCCTCTGGGTGCTGCAGCGCTCCCGGCAGAGAGGATAACCATGCTTCTGAAGGTAAACGCGATCTCGATCTCCTACAACTCCCACCTGGCCCTTAAAGAGGTCAGCTTTGGGCTCGAAAAGGGCAGCATCCTGGGGGTGATCGGCCCGAACGGGGCGGGGAAATCCACCCTGATCCGCGCCATCAGCGGCATCCTCCCCATCGCCGGCGGGACGGTGGAGCTGAACGGCATTGACGCTTCCCGCCTGAGCACCTACGAACGCGCGCGGTTGGTGGCGGTGGTCCCCCAGGCGCAGAACCTGCCGGCTGCCTTCACCGCCTGCGAGACGATCTTGCTCGGCCGCACCCCGCACCTGAACTGGCTCGGCAGGCTCTCCCCCGCGGACGAGGAGGCGGCCCGGCGCGCCATGCAGCGCACGGATACCCTGCAGCTGGCGGACCGCCGCATGGGCGAGCTTTCCGGCGGCGAGGCGCAGCGCGTGCTGCTGGCGCGCGCCCTCGCCCAGGACGCCCCCCTGCTGCTGCTCGACGAGCCCACTTCCCACCTGGACCTGCAGTACCAGGTGAGCC
>JAJYJF010000088.1 GCA_021796375.1 Chloroflexota bacterium
TGCGATGCCATGGTCGCGGAGGTGAGCACCCCTTCGCATGGGGTGGGGTATGAGATCGCCGCCGCGCTGGAGCGCGGCAAGCCGGTGCTGTGCTGCTACGCGGCCGGAAAACGGGTATCCAAGATGATCACCGGCAACACCCACCCGCAGCTCCGGCTGGCGGCCTACGCGGATGCTGCCGGGGTCGTGGGGGCGGTCGAAGCGTTTCTGGCAGAGGTTCAGCTCGCCGGACAGCCTTCCCAGCCGGTTTCCGGGTTCTAGGAAGGTAGAAGGGGAACGATGGATCAACCCACTGTGATCATCACCGGCGCATCGCGCGGAATCGGGGCCGCCGCGGCTCGCAGCGCCGCCCGCCTGGGAGCGGCGGTGATCCTCGCGGCGCGCACGGCGGGCGCGCTGGCCCAGCTCGCGGAGGAGATCCGCGGGTCGGGAGGCCGGTCCTTCGAGGTCCAGGCGGATATCGGCCGGGAAGCGGACTGCCGGAAAGTTATCGCGCTGGCGCTGGAGAAGACCGGGCGCATCGATGGGCTGGTGAACAACGCCGGCGTGCTGGAGCCCATGGGGCGGATCGCCGAGAGCGACCCGGCAGGCTGGCAAACCAGCTGGGCGGTCAATTTTCTCGGCCCGGTGGTCCTGATCCAGGCGGCGCTGCCGGAGCTGCGCCGCAGCGGCGGGCGGATCGTCAATATCTCGTCCGGGGCTGCCAGCTCGGTAATCCCGGGCTGGGCGCCCTACAGCACGTCCAAAGCCGCCCTCAACCACCTGACCCGCATCCTCGCCGCCGAGGAACCCGCCGTCACCAGCGTCGCGCTGCGCCCGGGCCTCGTCGATACCCAGATGCAGGCCGAGATCCGCCAGAACGGCAGGGGCCGCATGTCCGAGAGCAGCTACGACCGGTTATCCGGCCAGCACGCGGCGGGGAAGCTGCTGCCCCCCGAAGCGCCGGGGAAAGCCGCCGCCTACCTGGCCCTGTACTCCCCCCGCGAGTGGAGCGGTGAGGTGCTGCCCGTCGACGACGGCCGCATCCAGGCCCTTTACGAAGCCCACCCCGATCAGGAATAAGACGCCGGCCTGATCCGGCCAAGGAATCTGCCCCATGAGCGCAAGCTGCCAGATCGCGACGGTCACCATTCATCCCTCCATCGATCAAACCCTGACGATCCCGGCGTTTGCCCGCGGCGAGGTCAACCGCGTGCTTTCCTGCCAGCACACCGCCGGCGGGAAGGGCAACAACGCGGCAGCCTTCCTGGCCGATTACGGCTTTCAGGTCACCGCCACCGGCTTCCTGGGCGCTGAAAATGACCTGCCCTTCCGCCAGTTTTTTGCCGCCAAGGGGATCCGGGACCGCTTTATCCGCATCCCGGGGGAGACCCGCACCTGCATCAAGATCATCGACCCCGACCTCCAGCAGACCACGGACATCAACCTCCCCGGGCTCACCCCATCCCCCGAAGAGATCGGCCAGCTGATGGCCTGCCTGGATGAAATGAAAGCCGGCTGCGGCTGCTTCATCCTGTCCGGCAGCCTGCCCCCCCGCTTGCCCGTCTCGTTTTACCGCGAGATGGCCGGGCGTCTAAAAGACCGGCTGGTCGCCATCGACACCAGCGGGGAGGCCCTCCGCCAGGCGCTCGAAGCCCACCCTGACATCATTAAGCCCAACCTGGCCGAGCTGGAGTCGCTTTTCGGAGTGCCGCTCTACGCCCCGGCGGCGGTCAGCGATGCCGCGCGCCGGCTCTCCGACCGGTTCAAAATTCAGCTGGTGGTGGTCTCGATGGGGAAAGATGGGGCGGTGCTGGTCGAAGGGGAAAAAATCGTGTGGGCGATCCCCCCCGCGGTCGCGGTGAAAACGACCGTCGGCGCCGGGGATGCCATGCTCGCCGGGGTGATCGCCGGGAAGATGAAAGGCCTTTCCGTGGAAGACTGCGCGCGCCTGGGTAGCGCCTTCTCGGTGAACGCCCTCGAAAAAATCGGCGCCGGGCTGGTCTCCCTTCAGTCCGTGGAGGAGGCTTTCAGCCAGGTCCGCCTGGTTCACCCGCTGACCGGCGAGGAGATCTCCGCCTGATCCTCAGCCGCCGCGCGGATCGGCTTGTCCTGCACCGGCGGCAGAGCTTCCCAACCTTGCGCAGCGGGCCGGGCTATAATGAAGGAAGCGGAAAGATTCTCCCGGCCGGCAGCGGCGATCCACGAGGAGGAAGGTGAATCGATGACGAGTGCGGAGATCCTTCAAACGCTTGCCCGGGTCCCCTTTTTCGCCACCCTGGATGCTGAAGAGCTGGAAAGCCTGGTCCGCGCGGCGGGCATCCAAAAAAAGCCCGCCGGCACCCTCCTCATCCGGGAGGGCAAGCCGGCAGGCGGCGTGCTGGTGATCCTGGAAGGCGAAACCGAGGTCTTTAAATCCTACGGGCAGGAGGGAGAGCGCCGGTTGGGCACCCGCGGTCCGGGGACGGTGCTGGGCGAGATGAGCTTTTTCAGCCCGCACCAGACGCATACCGCCACCATCCAGGCGGTCACCCCGGTACTTCTGTTCTGCCTGGAGCGGGATACCTTCGAAACCCTGCTCATCCGCTACCCCAAGGTGACCGCCGAGCTGCTGCGGACCGTCTCGCGCCGCCTGGAAGATTCGGAGACCATGACGGTCATCGACCTGACCGAAAAAAACCGGCTCTTAGAAAAAGCGCTGGACGATCTTCAGGCTGCCCAGGAACAATTAATCGAAAAGGAAAAGCTCGAGCACGAGCTCGAGCTTGCCAGCCAGATCCAGCAGAGCCTGCTGCCGCGCGAGCTCCCCAGCCTGCCGGGGGCCGGGCTGGCAGCCCTCACCATCCCGGCCCGGGCGGTCGGCGGGGATTTTTACGGCTTCCTCGCCCACTCAGACGGGCGCACCGGGATGTTCGCCGGCGACGTGTCGGATAAAGGCATGCCGGCGGCGCTGGGCATGGCGCTCGTCCTCAGCCTGCTGCACGCGGAGGGCAGCCGGAAGCACCACACGCCAGCCCAGATCCTCACCAACGTCAACCAGCACCTGCTCGAGATCGGCGCGGCCAATACCTTCGTCACGCTCCTGTTCGGTTTCTACGACCCGCCAACCGGCAGGTTCAGCTACGCCCGCGCCGGCCACCCGCTGCCGGTCCTGCTGAGCGGCCAGGGCGAGCTCATCCCGGTGCAGCAGGGCCTCGGGCAGGCCCTGGGTATTTTTGAGCCGGTGGTCCTGGACGTGCAGGAGGTCCAGCTACCCCCCGGCGGGATGATGCTGATGTATTCGGACGGGGTCTCGGAAGCCGCAAATCCGCAGGGCGACCAGTTCGGGGTCGAGCGCCTGCAGCTCGAGCTGCAAGCGCTGGAGGAAGACGACCCCCACGAAGTGTGCCAGCGCGTCCTGCAGGCCGTCCGGAAGTACACCCAGGGCCAGCCCGGGCAGGACGATCTCACCCTGGTCTGCCTCCGCCGCGGAGCGGACTGACCAACCTGGTGCAAGCTCAACCGCGCGGCGGCGGGACCCTCCGGCCTTAGGGCCCGACCCATTCCTGGAACAGGGGCTTCAGGTCGCAGCCGCAGTCCCCGGCCGCGAGCGCTTCATACCCCGCGGTGGTGGAGATCCCCCATTCGTACTTCTGGAAGTAATCCCGCAGGAACCTGTCGAAGCTCGCCTCGCCCATGCGCTCCGCGAGGGCGGCGATAAAAAGCGGTCCCCGCCCGTAAACAATCGCGCTGTAGCTGGCAGCGTCGTACGCGGCGACCGGCTGGCCGATCGGGATGGGCTGGTCATTCACCAGATCCCAGCGGCGCTGCCAGTCTGACCGGTACGATTGCGCTGCTGCCGTGCCGCCGTTATCCAGGTAATAAATGTAGGTCGAATACTGCGCCATGGCTTCATCCAACCACGGCTGGTTGACCTGGTCGTCCCCGACCAGCCCGTACCACCACTGGTGGGAGATCTCGTGCGCCAGCGTCGCCTCCAGGATGACCCGCGCCGGGGTGGATCCGCTGGGCTGGGCCGGGTCGTAAAGCTGCTCGGCGATGGCAACCTCCTGCGGGTATTCGATCCCCAGTGCCTGGGTAGGGCTGGCGGTGACGTTAAAGCGCGTATAGGGATAGACGCCGAACCGGCGGTTAAAGCTCGCGAAGGACGCTTCGGCGATCCGCAGGGTGTCGGGGGCGGCGGCAGCCAGCCGGCCCGGGACGTAGGTGCTGATCTGCGTCTGGCCGACCTCCGCGCTCGAGACGGAGGCATCCCGGCTGGCGGAGATGTAATCGTCGCGGACCGGGCCGGCCTCGGTGAGGATCACCTGCCGGTCGCCCTCTTTCGCCTGCTTCACCACCGACCCGGAGGCCGCCACCACCAGGTCCGCCGGGCAGCTGATCTGGACCAGGTAGAAGCTGGCATCGGTGTAGGTCACATCGCCGTAGTCCGGGGGGATTTCAGTATGCCAGCCCTTCTCATCGTAAACGGGGATGAGCGGGTAGTACTGCGCCAGGGCCAGGATGCCGTCGGCGACCACGAAGGTGTTATAGCCCTCCGGGTGGCCGGGGGGAACGCGGTCGGCAAAGCTCATCCGGACCACCGCCTGCCCGCCGGGCGCGAGCGGGGCCGGCAGCGCGACCGCCAGGTCCGAGTTGGCCGCGGAGAGCGAGGTCCGCCCCGCCTGCCCGTTCAGCATCACGTTGCTGACGGTCATCTCGCCGCCCAGCAGGTTTGGAAAGAGGCGAAAGTGGACGCTGTTCAGGGCGGTGGTCTCCCGGTTGGTGTAAAGCACCTCCTCCTGGCCGCTGAGGGACGCCAGGTTGGGCGCGATCGCGACCGCGATATGGTACACGCTCGCCCCGGGCAGGGCCGAGAGCACGCCGCGGGCCGCGGGGATGAGGCCCGGTTGAAAGACCGTCCGGTTATCCCAGGCGGTCTGGATCACCTGCGGCTGGGGGAGCCGGGCTGTTCCGGTAGAGAAGGGGGTGGAGGGCGCGGCGGCGGTTGGCAAGGCCGGGGATGGGATGGTCGTATCCCTGCCGGCCGCCGGCGTGACGGCCGGCGACGGCGCGGGTCGCGTTCTCCCACACCCGGCCAGGATCAGGCAGGCTGCGGCCAGAATATAGAAAATAAAATTCCGCTTGCTCATAGCATTTGGAATGCCTGAAATCGGTTTTTGCTGGATTGATTATAGGTGGATCTGTTATTTTGAGCGGAAACTTTAAAATTCTCACCCCAGCGGAGGTTGGCTGTCCCGGGCGAAGAAGGCTGCCGCCTGCCCCTTCTCTTCGTCCATGATCACCTCCAGGTGATGGCCGGGCATGAACTGGCCTACGTCGATCAACCGCAGGCAGGGCAGCAGCTCCTCGCGGACGCTGGCGAATTTTCCGATCTCGTTCGGGGTCTCGTAAAAGAAACCGCGGTTGAATGAAGCGCCTTTCTCGTCCAGGCAGACGGCCAGCGGATAGATATCCGCTTCCATGAGATCCTGGAAGAAATGCGTCCCCAGGGAAGGTTCCGGCGCGGGACCCACCCCCTTCCCGGAGAGCTCGACCAGCGCCGCGGCGTTGTTGATGTCCGAGTAGCTCACGAAGACCCCGAGGTCCGGGTTGACGGTTCCCCAGCGGCCGGGGCCGACGCAGATGAAGGTCTTCTCCCCGAGCGCCTGGTTCAAAGCGGCGATCATCCCGCGGAGCTCGTTCCGCAGCGCCTGGCTCGGCAGCTGAAAATAGCCCTCCGGGGCGACGAACAGCACCTTGCGAACGTTCCGGATATATCCCTGCGGGACCATGAAGCACGTGGTGAAGACCAGGGTGGACGGGTCCAGGTTTTTGGGCAGGCTCGCCGCCCGCCCGTTGCGCATCAGGCTCTGCGGCCGGCATTGCAGCAGGCAGATTCGCACGCGCGGCTTTGGCTGGTCCGCGTCGATCTGCAGGGTGAACTCCACGTCGACCGGGACGTGGTAGTTCTCCTCCAGGTCGCGCAGCAGGCGGGTCATTTCCGCGGCGAAAGACGTCCGGCGGAGCAGCTCGTCGAACGTGATCGCCAGGCGCGGGAGATCGGCCGCCAGCACCCGCCCGCGCGGAGTGCTGAAGTACCCGTCCGCTTCCACCTGGGCCAGGTAGCGCAGCCAGGGATACTCCGGGCTGATCACCGCGTGGACCGGCAGCGTCCTGACCGCGTTCTCCGCCAGGTCGATCAGGTCGATGTTCTGCTGCGAGTAGTAGCGGATCGCCTGCGGGTCGTCGTCGGGCTGCAGGTTGGGATGGCTGAGCGCCACCATGCGCGGGTAGTCGTTTCCCACCCGCTCGACCGCCCGCGTCCCCAGCCCCCAAACCAGGCGCAAAAAGCCGTCTTCTTTGCGGATCTGCGGCGACCAGCGGTACAGGTTCCGGCTGAAGGCAACCCCGGCGGCAAATGGGAAGAAGTACCTCCCGTGCTGCTCGCCCTGCACGGTCTGGATCAGGACCGCCATCCGTTCGTCGTAGTCCTGCAGGCCCTTGCTGCGCCGGTAGAGCAGCGTGTCCGGCTTGAGGGTGCTGGAGTAAATGCGCGCGATGGCCTGGATCAGCGCTGCCAGGTTTTCCGCCTGACTCCCCTGGTTGGGAAGGAAGATGCTCTCGTATTTGCCGGCAAACGAGGTGCCAAAGTTATCTTCGAGCAGGCTGGACGACCGCACGATCACCGGCCTGCGCCCGATCTGGCCGAGCATCGCGTCCAGCTCGCACTGGATTTCCGGTGGGAACTTGCCCGCCAGGAACTCCTCGCGCAGCCGGGGATATTCCTCGCGGATCTGCTGCTCCGTCTTGTATTTCTGGTTGTTCCAGTGCATCAGGCCGTTCATGGCCATGAAGATGTAAAGCACATCCGAGCCGAGGAAATAGCTTTCCGGAACCTGGAGTTTCTCCCGCAGCGGCTCCTCCAGGGTCTGTTGAAGGATGCGCCCGGCCAGCGCCATCCCGGCGGCTTTCCCGCCGATCCGTCCGAAGCCAATTTTGCGGCGGTAGATCTCCTCCAGGTCTTGAAGCGTGAACCATTCCTTGGCGATATTGATGTACGCCAGCTGGTCGCTGATCAGCCTGCGGATGAGGGCCACCTTGATCTCGCGCAGGCGATGCTCGTATGCCGTGCGCTCCGCGGCCGGCAGGCTTTCGATGGCGGCCGCCTGGGCGAACAGGCTGCTTTCCGGCGCCAGCTCGGTGTCGTACTCGGCCAGGAGCGCCTGCACTTTCTGGCTCGTTTCACCCGGCAGGCAGCTGCCAGCCGGGGAGGGACCGTCTTCGCGCTGCCACAGCTCGGTGGTGCGCACGAAGCGGCTGTTGACCATCAGGCCGTAGCCGCGGTTCTCGCGGACGTCCCGATCGTCGATCATCTGGATGTCGAGGATGTAGCAGGCAGGGACCGCGTTTGGGCAGCGAAAGCGCTGCCGGCTGACCGAAAGTACGTTCTCGAGCATCGCGGCCAGCGCGGTCAGGGCCGCGTTCTTGCGCTCCACCCAGGCGACCAGGTTGATCCCGGCCGGGTTGGCCTGCCCGGGCAGCTCGTCGCTCTTGAGCTGCAGGGCGGCAAACTCCGGCTCGTACTGGTAAACCGCCTTGACCGTGCGATCGACCTGCCCGAGGTATTCGCCGACCTGGCGCACGACGCTGTCGCTGACCAGCCTGCAAATGTCGCAGCGGCCGAGCTGCAGCGCCTGGACTGTTTTCTCTTTATCGCCGTGAAACTTGACATCCGCGCAGACCTGGAGGGCCCGGTCTACCATTTGGTCCGCAAGGGCCTGGTCAACCTGCAAATCAGGCATAAATGCCTCCCAGGGTGGTTGGGCACGAAATGTTCCCTGTATCTATTGTGTATGGAATATGTGAGAATTATAGAAAGAAATCCGGCAGGTGTATGAAAATTGCGTTAAGACCGCCTGCGCCGGCTGGCTTGCCCTGTCAGGCAGGCGGGATGGCTTTATCCCTGCCCGTCGGCCGTGACCAGGCTGTACCCAACCCCCGGGCAGCGCACGATGATCTTCGGGTTGGCCGGATCGGCTTCAATTTTCTGGCGCAGGGAGTGAATATAGGCGCGCAGGTAGTCGACGTCGTTGCGGTACTCGCTGCCCCATACGGCGC
>JAJYJF010000089.1 GCA_021796375.1 Chloroflexota bacterium
GGGAGCCACCCGGGTTGGGCTGGCCCAGATGATGGTCGGCCGGCCGATCATCCTGCAGTACAACCGCCCGCCGGCCAGACCCGGACCGGCGCTGCTGGAGGTGCAGGACCTGCACGCGTCCGGCGACTGCGGCGGGGACGTTCTCAAGGGGGTGTCGCTGCAGGTGCACGCCGGCGAAATCCTCGGCCTGGCCGGCGTCTCGGGCAACGGCCAGCGCGAGCTGGCGGAATGCCTGGCGGGCCTGCGGCCGGTGCGCCAGGGAAAGGTGATCCTGAACGGAAAAGACATCACCCACGCTTCGCCTGGGGAGCGCATCGCTACCGGGCAGTCGTATATCCCCGAGGAGCGGATGCGCGAGGGGGTGATCAAAGATTTCAGCGTGGCCGACAACTTCGTCCTGGAAGACCACGGCAACCCGCCCTACGCGCACGGCTGGTTCCTGGATAACCGGGTGATCCGATCCCGCGCCCGCGAGATGGTGGAAGCCTTCAACGTCAAAACCCCCGGCCTGGAGACGCCCATCAAGAACCTCTCGGGCGGGAACATCCAGAAGCTGATCCTGGCGCGCGAGCTGTCGCGCAAGCCGAAGGTGCTGATCGCCTCCCAGCCGACCCGCGGGGTGGATATCGGCGCCAGCGAGTACATCCACCTGCGGCTGCTCGAGCAGCGCCAGGCTGGCACGGCCACCCTGCTGATCTCCGAAGACCTGGACGAGATCCGCGCCCTCTCGGACCGCATCGCCGTGATCTACGAGGGCCGGCTGATGGGGGTGGTGGACGGACCGTCCTCGACGCCGGAGCAGCTGGGGCTGATGATGGCCGGAGTCCCCGAGAAAGCTGCTTAGCGGTCCCGGCAGCCGGTATTCAGCCTACCCTTTTTCCAGCCTTCCCAATCCGCGCAGGACGCGCTCGGGGGTGAGCGGGAACTCGTCGAACCACACCCCCGTTGCGGCGTGCACCGCGGCGGCGACGGCGGGCGCCAGGCACATGTTCATCACCTCGCCCAGCCCGCGCGCGCCCCACGGACCGCGCGGGTCGGGGATTTCCAGCACGATCGTCTTCGTCTCCGCCGGGATATCCGCGATGGTCGGCACCAGGTAGGTCGACAGCCCCGGCGTCAGCACCCGGCCGTCCACCTCCACGAAATTCTCCAGCACGGCATAGCCCACGGACTGGATCAGCCCGCCTTCTACCTGACCGACCACCTGCTGGGGATTGATCATCTTCCCCACGTCGATCGCGCAGGTGATCCGGTCCACATGCACCTGGCCCGTCTCGAGGTCCACCGTCACCTCGGCGGCCTGGGTGGTGTACGCGTAAGATACGTTCGGGTCGCACTGCCCGGTGACCGGATCCGGCGGGGTGGTCCGGTGCGGCCAGTAGGTGTGCGCCACCTGGACCGGGCGCTCCTCGTCCTCCCAGCGCCGCAGCGCGATCTCGGCGCCCTCGCGGAGGGCGTTGCCGATGAAGAAGGTCATCCGCGAGGCTGAAACGGCGCCCGAATCGCCCACCTCGGAGGTGTCGCTCGAGATCAGGGCGATCCGGTCGATGGAGACGCCCAGCGCGTCGGCGGCCATCTGGCTGATGGCCGTGTGGGCGCCCATGCCCACCTCGCTCGCGCCGTGGCGGATCACAGCCCGCTCGATCTGGGTGCCGCCGTAAAGCTCGATCCCGACCGTGCAGGATTCGGGGTAGCCGTAGGAAAAGCCGACGTTCTTGTGCGCGGCGGCGATCCCGATCCCGCGCCGCCGGGATGGGTCGGCGGGGTCCGGCGCGCCGTATCCGCCGCGCCGGGCCCAGCCGGCGCCGCCCTGCGACCAGCCCGCCTCGCGCGCGCAGGCCTCGGTGACCTCGCGGGTGCTGACCCCGGGCGGAAACGGCGCCCCGGTGCACTGCAGCGATCCCTCGCGGACCAGGTTGCGCATGCGCAGCTCCACCGGGTCCAGGCCCAGCGCTTCGGCCAGCTTGTTGACCTGCTGCTCGGCGATGTAGACCCCCTGCGGCCCGCCGAATCCGCGGAAGGCCCCGCGCGGGACGTTGTTGGTGTAGACGTCGTAGGCATCCACCCGCAGGTTGGGGATCTCGTACGGGCCGAGGGAGTTGATCACCGAGTTCGAGGTGACGATCGAGGTGGTGAACTTGTACGCGCCGCCGTCAGCCAGCAGCCTGACCTCGGCGGCGGTGATTTTTCCCTCGCGCGTGGCGCCCCAGCGGGTGTAGACCCGGAAAGGGTGCCGCTTGCAGTGCGCCAGGATGGATTCTTCGCGCGACCAGACGATCTTGACCGCCCGGTCGATGCCGCGCTCGTGCAGCTTCAGGGCAGCCAGCCCCACGATAATCTGCACCGAGATGTCCTCGCGGCCGCCGAACGCCCCGCCGGTCATCGGGTAGATCACGCGCACCTGGTCTTCCGCCAGGTCCAGCGCGTGGGCGATCTGCTTGCGGTCCTTGACGCCCCACTGCCCGGTGGTCACGATCGCCAGGCGGCCCTGCTCGTCGAGATAGGCCAGCCCGGCCTCGGTCTGCAGGAAGGCGTGCTCCTGGGCAGGGGTGTTGTAGACGGATTCGACGACCACGTCGGCCTGCTTGAACCCGGCCTCGAGGTCGCCGTTGACCAGGAAGTGGTGGTCGAAAACGTTCGTCCCCAGCTCGGGGTGCAGGAGGGTCGCGTCCGGGCGCATGGCCTCTTCCACGTCGCTCTCCACCGGCAGGTCTTCGTACTCCACGTCGATGAGCGCGAGCGCGCGGGCGGCGATCTCCTCGCTCTCGGCGACGATCCCCGCCACCCGGTCGCCCACGTAGCGGACGCGGTCCGCGAAGGGCTTGGCGCACGGCCCGGCGAGCACCGGCTGGTCGTAGGTGTAGTAGCCGAACTCGTTGGCGGGCACGTCTTTTGAGGTGAGGGCGGCGATCACCCCGGGCAGGGCTTCCGCCCGGGTCGTATCCACCCGCTTGACGACGGCGTGCGGACGGCGGGCCAGCAGCACCTTGAGGTAAGCCTGGTTCGGGCGAGACAGGTCCGTCGCGTAGACGGCTTCCCCCCGCACCTTGGAAAGCGCGTCGACGCGCACCACCGACTGGCCGATATATCTGTTCCCCATGCCGCCTCCCCCAGGTTGAGCCCGCGGTCCAACCTGCGAATTGAACTGATGCTGCATCAAAGAAATTGGTAAATGATGGGATGCCTCCATACTTATAGCAAAGGTGACGCCGAACCGTCAAGGGCTGGGGGCCTTGCCGTTGAGTTTCGCCGGGTTTATTCCAATCCGTGATAAGATATGCGCGGGAGGGACCCTTCATGGACCGTCAAGACGCACCTGCCACGCCGCGCATGCCGGTGATCTTCATCGGGCACGGCAGCCCGATGAATGCGATCGAGGATAACCCGTTCAGCCGCGCCTGGGAGGAGGTCGGGAGGAGCCTGCCCCGTCCGAGCGCCATCCTCTCCATCTCCGCGCACTGGGAGACCGCCGGGACGCAGGTGACCGCGATGGAGCGCCCCCGCACCATCCACGATTTCGGTGGATTCCCGGCGGAGCTCTTTGCCGTCCAGTACCCGGCGCCGGGTTCCCCGGACCTGGCCCGCCAGGTGAGCGCGCTGATCAAAGCGGCGCCGGTGGGGCTGGACGCGCGCTGGGGCCTGGATCACGGCACGTGGAGCGTCTTGTGCCGCATGTTCCCGGGGGCGGATATCCCGGTAGTGCAGCTGAGCCTCGATCACTACCAGGAGCCCGAAGGACACTACCGGCTCGCCCGGGAGCTTGCCCCGCTCCGCGACCAGGGCGTGCTCATCTTCGGCAGCGGGAATATCGTCCACAACCTGCGGCTGATGGCCATGCGGCCGGACGGCTTCGACTGGGCGATCTCCTTCGACGAGACCATCCGGCG
The DNA here is from genome assembly GCA_021796375.1 of Chloroflexota bacterium. Lineage (GTDB taxonomy): Bacteria > Chloroflexota > Anaerolineae > Anaerolineales > Anaerolineaceae > JAJYJF01. The sequence continues at coordinate 3,888 of JAJYJF010000089.1, forward strand.
GCTGATCCTGGCGCGCGACCACCATCCGATCATTCACTACGAGGAGCTCGGGCAGCCCGCCCGCCTCTCGATCCCGACCAACGAACACTACCTGCCGCTGCTGTACGCCCTGGCGCTGCAGGAGGAGGGCGAGCCGGTGAAATTCTTCGCCGAGGGCATGGCCTACGGCTCGCTATCGATGCGCTCGCTGTGGATCGGGTAAAAGTTCGCCCTGCCAACCTCCCCCCAAAAAAGGAGCATTGGGTTAGAATCGTCCGGGCAGTCTGCGGGTTGAACGTCCTCGGAGCAAGCCCGCCCTGTCTCTTTAAGATCCGCCTCGCCGACAACCTCATCCCACTCTTAAGGAGCGATGATGTCCGAATTCAAATATCCCTTCGAGTTTTCCGAAGACAGCCGGACACCTGTCCGCGGTCTGCTCGAGCTGGACGAGCCGCTTCCCTACAACCATCGGTCGGGAAGCGGCTTTTATAGGCCGGGAAGGATCCTGGTTGAAGGCAGCGCCGACTTGGACCTGGTGCTCTACCATAACGAAGCCACCGCGCACTTCATGTATGTTCGAAGGGCGCCGGTGGATTCCAACCTGCTGGAAACCGTGGGACTGAGGGAACGCGAGTACGACGGCCTGGAAAGCCTCCAGCTCCCCGGGCAGCTCTGCCTGGGCTCGGACCGCTCGCGGCTGATCCGCGACGCGATGGAGGGCCTGTTCGGCGCGCCCCCGCTGGCCGAGACGATCCGGGCTCGCCAGCAGCAGAACCTGGCGATCTTCCCGATCGCCCGCGAGGGGTTGAAATACCAGGTGCCGGAAGCGATTTTCAGCAACTACGGCTATTACTGCGACGAGATCGTGCTGGACGCCCACCACGTCTTCGACAGCTCCGTCCCGGTGTACAACCGCAAAGTGGAGATGACCCTTTTCAAGGATAAGGATCTCGACCGCCAGCAGCGCGAGAATATCGGGGTGGCGTTCCTGGCGGATTCGATCGCCAGCGGGCTGGTGATGAAGGAAGTGATCGCGCGGGTCACGGAGCGCTTTGACCGCATCCAGCAGGTGGAGGTGGTCTCTCCGCTGGCCACCATACGCGGCCTGTGCCGGATTGCCAGCTCGGAGAGCGCCCAGAACGTGAAGGTGCGCGTGCACGTCTTCGAGACCCTGCTCAATGCCCTCCCGCCGGATTACTACTACTCCGCGCATTTCAACCTCCCCGGCTTCCACATCCGCCCGGAGCTGGAGGAGGAGTACCGTGCCTGGTGGGGTTTGGATGCCGGGGGCAGGGCGATCGCCGACACCGCCTGCGCCGGGTACGGGTGGAGCGAGGTCTTCTACTCGCCGCGCAAGCAGATCCAGATGATCAACAGCCAGCTCGAAGCCCGTCACCAGCTGAAGATCGCCGACATCGTCCGCAGGAATCTGGGGTAGATTGCCGGCGCGAGGTAACAAAAACGATCCTTGTTACCTCGCGCGGTTTCGGGCATGATCTGCCGATTGTAATTTATTAAATTTGTGTTAAAATCTTTTCTAGCTCAGTTTTCTCCGGTTCAACAGAGCGGGGCTAACCACAAAAACCGGAAAAAATCCCCATTTTCTTCCATTAAATTGGCTTCTACCTGAGGGAAATCCTCGAAGGGCGGGCGCCACATAAAGCATTGATCGACAAGGAGACATCCCATGCAGCACGCGACATTCCGTAAGATAGCATTGGTTGTATTTCTTTCGAGCATCTTGATCTTCAGCCAGAGCGGCCCCGTGAACGCCGGGTCCCTGATTTCGGCCAACGATGGGCCTGAAAATGGCGGGACTATCCTTGCGCTGGCCGTGGGCCCAGCGGGGACCCTTTACGCCGGGACCGAAGGCGGCGTGTTCAAAAGTACGGACGACGGTCTGCACTGGATGGGGGCCAGCGTTGGCCTGCCCAGCAACTACGTTCAGGCCCTGGCCGTCGATCCGGTGACGCCCACGACCGTTTATGCGGGGCTATACGGTGATTGGGTATACAAGAGCACAAACGGCGGGGCAAGCTGGAGCGCGTCTAAGTCTGGCCTGACCAATAGTTATATAGATGCCCTGGCGGTCAACCCGCTGGCGCCGGCGACGCTTTACGCGGGTACAGACTCTTATGTGTATAAGAGCACGGATGGCGGCGCGAGCTGGACCCCGCTCGACAATAACGGCTTGCCGAACACTTATTTTTACAGCCTGGCCGTCGACCCGGTGGCGAACGGGACGGTATATGCGGGGGCATACGGCGATGGGGTGTACAGAAGCACGGACAGCGGGGCGAACTGGACGCTTCGCAACACCGGATTAACGGATAGCAATATTTACTCCCTCGCGATCGCCGCGGCAACCCCCACCGTATTGTACGCGGGGACGGACTCTGGGGTATTCGAAAGCACCGATGCCGGCGCGAGCTGGAACCCGAAGGGCCTGGCCAATCTCTATGTTCAGGCCGTGGTCATCGACCCGGCCAACCCGCAGGCGCTTTACGCGGGGACTAACGGCAGCGGAGTTTTCACGAGCACAAATGGCGGCGCCGACTGGACGCCGTCCAATAACGGACTGACATCGAACGATGTTCCCGCCCTGGCTATTGACCCGGTGACACCCCATTCCATTTTTGCGGGGACCCATACCGTTTTATCTGTAGGGGTGTACGACCGCGGCGGGCTGTTTAAAAGCACCAACGGCGGCGCGAGCTGGGGCGAATCGGATTCGGGCCTGACCAGCATCCCCGTGAATTCCCTGGCGGTTGACCCGTCGGCGCCCTCCACCCTCTACGCCGGGACGGATGACGGCGTTTTAAAGAGCACCGACCGCGGTGCGACCTAGAATACCGCTAACCTGGGCCTGCCGGACCACACCAGCTTCTGGGCGCTGGCCATCGACCCGTCAGCGCCCGACGTGCTTTACGCGGGCGCGGGGAATGGAGTTTTCAGGAGCGCCGATGGTGGCGGAAGCTGGAGCCAGACCAATAACAGCCCGACCAACGGCCTGAATGCCTTGGTCTTTTCCCTGATCGTGTATCGCTCTCCATTGACCAAAGCCACCGAGTTCGTCTATGCGGGGACATATGGCGGGGGGGTGTATCGAAGCATGGATGGAGGTCAGAACTGGTACCCGTACTTTTTTGGTCCGACAAGCAAAAGTAATCATGTGTACGCTCTGGCGCTCGGCGCGGACGGCACGCTCTACGCGGGCACGGAGGGTGGGGTCTTCACGGATAATAATTCCGGTAGCTGGACCCCACTGAATAACGGCCTGATGACCGTTAATACGCTGGTGAGCAGCCTGGCTATCCCCCATACCCCGGCGGCGTCCACCACCCTGTACGCGGGGACGGGCGGCGCCGGCGTCTTGAAATCGACGGATGGCGGCGCCACCTGGAGCGCGGTGAATACCGGCCTGCCCCAGCATACCCAGGACATTACCACGGCCTATACCGCAATCTATGCCCTGGCGGTCGACCCGGTAGATCCGGCGACACTTTATGCCGGCACGGATGACGGCGTGTTCAAAAGCAGCGACGGCGGCGGAACCTGGAGCGCGTTCAATGCCGGGCTGACCTACCTTTATGTTGAATCCCTGGTGATTGATTCGAGCTCGCCGGCCGTTCTTTTCGCGGGGACCGGCGGCGGAGGCCTCTTTAGAACGGACCAGGCGATCTTTCTGCCGCTCCTCCGGCGCTGAGTTTTATCGGGTTTGAATCCGCACCGCTTCGAGGGGATTTAGATCCGGAGGGGCGTCTCGCTCAGCGCGGCTGGTTGAGCTCGTACGTGAGCTTGAGGCCGATCAGGGCCAGGTCGGGCTCGACGGCCGCGATCGCGGGCACCTCGGGGGCGATCAGCTCCGCCAGGCCGCCGGTGGCGACCACGCTCGCCGTTCCGCCCAGCTCGGCCTGCATGCGCCGCACCAGCTCCTTCACCAGCCCGGCGAAGCCGAACACGAACCCGGCCCGCATCGATTGGACGGTGTTTTTGCCGATCGCGGCTGCCGGCCGGGCGAGGGCGACCTGCGGCAGGGTGGAGGTCGCGCGGAAGAGCGAATCGCCGCTGGTAGCCACCCCCGGGGCGATGGCGACACCTTCCAGCGCGCCGCCCGCCGAGACGGCTGCAAAGGTGGTGGCGGTCCCGAACCCGATCGCGATCACCG
>JAJYJF010000090.1 GCA_021796375.1 Chloroflexota bacterium
TCGCGGACCTGAAGCGCCAGGGACTCAGGGTCATCTTGATGACCGGGGATAACGAGCGCACCGCGCGGGCCATCGCGGCCCAGGCGGGGATCTCGGAAGTGCTGGCAAACGTCCCGCCCGAGGGCAAATCCAGCCAGGTGAAAGCGCTCCAGGAGCAGGGTTACACGGTAGCCATGGTCGGCGATGGAATCAACGACGCCCCAGCACTCGCCCAGGCGGATGTCGGGCTGGCGATTGGGACCGGAGCCGATATTGCCATGGCAGCCGCCCCGGTGACGCTGATCAGCGGCGATTTGCGCGGGGTCTCGCGTGCGATCGAGCTTTCCCACCGCACCCTGCGGACGATCCGCCAGAACCTGTTCTGGGCCTTCTTTTACAATGTCATCCTGATCCCGTCCGCCGCCCTCGGCTGGCTGAACCCGATGATCGCCGCGGCAGCCATGGCCTCGAGCAGCGTTTTCGTGGTCACCAACAGCCTGCGCCTGCGCGGTAATCCCCACAGATCCGCGGTTTCCGCGGGCACCCAGGCAAGCTGACCGCGCCCGTGCGGATACTAGCGGCCTGCTTTTCCGATGCCCGGAAAAGCAGGCCGCTTTTTTTGCCCGCTGACCGGCTTTCTCTGCGTGATATGCTTGGGGTAAAATAACCTCATTCTGGTATCGAGGAGGCACGACGATGAACACCGCTGATTCCATTCAGAACCAGGCCATTAACACCATCCGGTTTCTTTCCGCAGACGGGGTCCAGAAGGCAAACTCGGGCCATCCTGGGCTTCCAATGGGAACCGCCGCGATTGCATTCACCATCTGGACGCGCCACCTGCGCCACAACCCATCCAACCCGCACTGGCCCGCGAGAGACCGCTTCATCCTCTCGGGCGGGCACGGCTCGATGCTGCTGTACTCGCTCCTGCACCTCACCGGGTATGCGCTTTCCATCGAACAGCTGGAGCAGTTCCGGCAGTGGGGGAGCCTGACGCCCGGCCACCCGGAGTACGGACACACGCCCGGGGTGGAGACGACCACGGGTCCCTTAGGCCAGGGATTTGCCAACGGTGCTGGAATGGCGATCGGATTAAACCAGCTCGCCGCGCACTTCAACCGGCCGGGCTTTAACCTGTTCCAACCGTATATTTATGCCATTGTCACGGACGGCGATCTGATGGAAGGGGTTACCGCCGAGGCCGCGTCGCTTGCCGGGCACCTGCGCCTGGGCCAGCTGATCTACCTGTATGACGATAACCGCATCACCATCGAGGGTTCGACCGACCTAACCTTCACCGAAGACCGGGCGAAACGGTTCGAGGCTTACGGCTGGCAGGTTTTGCACGTCGCGGATGGCAACGACGTCCAGGCGATCGATGAGGCCATCCAGCAGGCCAAGTCCGATCCGAGACCTTCGCTCATCATCTGCCGCACGCACATCGGTTTCGGCCTGCCGACCCGCCAGGACACGGCCAAAGCGCACGGCGAGCCGCCGGGCGATGAAGAGCTGGACGGCGCCAAGCGCAAGCTGGGATGGCCGGTCGAGCCGCGTTTCTACGTCCCCCCGGAGGTGGAGAGCTTTTTCTGCCAGGCGGTCGAGCGCGGCGCCGCGCTCGAAGCGGGCTGGAACCGGATGCTGGCGGAGTATCGGACAGCCTATCCCGACTTGGCAAAAGAGCTGGACCGCCGCCTGGCCGGTAAACTGCCGGAAGGCTGGTCCGCGAAACTGCCGGAATTCCCGGCCGACGCCAAAGGGATGGCCACGCGGGCGGCTTCGGGAACCGTGATCAACGCCCTGGCTGGCATCATCCCCGAGCTAACCGGCGGTTCAGCCGATCTGGCGCCTTCCACGAACACCCTGATGAAAGGGATCGCCGATTTCCAGCCAGAAACCCCCGGCGGGCGCAACCTGCACTTCGGCATCCGCGAGCACGGCATGGGGGCCATCGTCAACGGCATGTCGCTCGTTCCCGGGATCATCCCTTACGGCGCGACCTTCCTGGTTTTTTCGGATTACATGCGCGGGGCGATTCGAGTCTCGGCGCTGTCGAAGCTGCCGGCGATCTGGATCTTCACCCACGACAGCATCGGGGTGGGCGAAGACGGCCCGACCCACCAGCCCGTCGAGCAGATGATGTCGCTGCGGCTGATCCCCGGGATGAAAGTGATCCGGCCTTGCGACGCCAACGAAACCGCGCAGGCCTGGAAGGTGGCCCTGGAGGATCGTTCCGGTCCGGCGGCGCTCATCCTGACCCGGCAGGCGCTGCCCACCCTCGACCGGTCGGCTCTCAGCCCCGCCTCCGGGCTCGAGCGGGGCGCGTACGTCCTGGCCGATATCGGCGACGGCGCACCCGACCTGATCCTGATGGCATCCGGATCCGAGGTTTCCCTGGTGGTCGAAGCCGGATTCAAGCTGGCTGCTGAAGGGCGGAACGTGCGGGTGGTATCGTTCCCATCGTGGGAGCTGTTCGAAGCCCAGGATGCCGCCTACCGGGAAAGCGTCCTGCCGCAGCGGATCAAGGCCAGGATCGCGGTAGAAGCCGGGGTGACGACGGGCTGGCAGAAGTGGGTCGGGGACCAGGGTTCGGTAATCGGCATCGACCGGTTCGGCGCGTCCGCTCCGGCCAAGATCCTCTTCGAGCAATACGGGTTAACGGTGAACCATATCCTGGATGAAACCCAGCGAATCCTGAATGGGGTAGAATTCACGGAGAAGTAATCTCGCCAAGAGAGAATAGGGGAGTAAAAATGCGTGTAGCGGTTGCGATGGATCACGGCGGATTTCCCGCCCGAGAGGTGGTTTTGCAGGCGGTCCGGGAAGCGGGACACGAGCCGGTTTTTCTGGGCGCTTTCGCGGATGAACCCACGGATGACTATCCGGATTACGCCAAAAAGCTGGGGGAGGCGGTTCAAAAAGGCCAGGCGGAACGGGGGATCCTGGTGTGCGGGTCAGGCGTTGGCGCCTGCATCGCCGCGAACAAAATACAGGGCATTTATGCCTCGGTGGCGCACGACGATTACTCGGCGGCGCAGGGCGTGCAGCACGACCAAATGAACGTGCTGTGCCTCGGCGCCCGGGTGGTGGGCCCGGAGGTCATCCGCACGCTCGTCAGCTCGTTTCTGGCGGCGGTCCCTTCCAGCGAGCCCAGGCACCTCCGCCGGGTTGGAAAGATCCACCAGATCGAAGCCGAAGACCTTCTCAATGGAGGGAAAAAATGACCAACCCAATCCTGCAGCTGGAGGCGCTGGGACAATCCCTGTGGTACGACAATATTCGCCGCGGCCTGCTCCGATCCGGAGCGCTGGAGGCTATGATCCAGAGCGGCGAAATCCGCGGGGTGACTTCCAATCCCTCCATTTTCAACCAGGCGATCGCCAGATCGTCCGATTACGACGATGCCCTGGCCCAGCTGGCGAAATCAAGCCTGACGGCGGAGGAGTTCTTCTGGTGCCTGGCCGTGGAGGATATCCAGGCTGTGGCGGATCTTTTCCAACCGCTTTACGAGCGCTCGAACCGGGGGGATGGATATATCAGCCTGGAGGTCAACCCGGGCCTGGCCAACGATGCCGCCCAGACCCTCGCTGAAGCAAAAGGACTGTGGAAGAGGGTGAACCGCCCGAATCTGATGGTGAAAATCCCGGCGACAAAGGAGGGGATCCCGGCAATCGAGCAGGCTGTGGCAGCCGGGTTGAACATCAACGTGACCCTGATTTTTTCGCTGGCGCGCTACGCTGAGGTAATGGAAGCCTACCTCTGCGGGCTCGAAACGCGGGTTTCTGCCGGGCTGCCGGTGGATGGAATTGCCTCGGTGGCGTCATTTTTCGTCTCCCGGGTGGATACGAAGGTGGACGCTGCGTTGAAAAGCCTGATCGACTCCGGGGGCGCGGCGGCGGACCCGGCCCGCCGGCTGCTGGGGAAGGCCGCGATCGCGAACGCAAAGCTGGCTTACCAGCTCTTCCGGGATACCTTCGGCGCCGATCGCTTCCAGCGCCTCGCCCGCCAGGGAGCCCGCCTCCAGCGGCCCCTGTGGGCTTCGACCAGCACCAAGAACCCGGCCTACCGGGATGTGATCTATGTGGAGGAGTTGATCGGCGCGGATACGGTCAATACGGCGCCGCCCCAGACCATCGATGCCTTCCGCGACCACGGGATTGCTGAAGCGACCCTGACCCGTGACGTCGGCCAGGCGAAAGAGGACCTGGACCAGCTCGTTCCACTCGGGATCTCCATGCAGCAGGTCACCGACGAGCTGGAAGCCGAGGGGGTCGAATCCTTCAAAGAGGCTTTTCGCGAGCTGGTGCAGACGATCGAAGGGCGCCGCCGGTAGGCAGCCGCTTAAGCTATTTCTTCTCAGGCGGGCTGACCGGGACGAAAAGCAGGGGGATGCTCGTGAGCCCGGTCAGCTTCGGGGCGACGCTGCCGGTCCAGAACGCGTCCGTTCCGGATTTTCCGTGGGTCCCCAGGACAATCATATCGGTATGGCGAGATGCGGCGAACCCGGCGATCTCCGCGGCTGGATCCCCGCGCGAGACCGCGGTAGAAATCGTTGCGCTGCCTTTCTTGACCCTCAGGGCCTGGCCGGCCAGGTATTCTTGGGCAGCCTCTTCATTCATATCCAGAAGGGCAGCCATCGTCCCCGGCAGCAGCATGCCGGTAGCCGCCTGGTGGCCGCCCAGCGTTCCGCGGGTAGGCACGACGAGCAGCAGGGTCATCTCAGCGCTGCAGGCCTGTGCAAGCCCCGCGGCGATATCCAGGCCGTGCTCGTGACCGGCTTTCCCGTCCATGGGGATGAGCATCTTGTCGCAGTGGAAGGGGCGCTGGGTATCGGACGTCGGGTGGATCAGCAGGACGGGCGTCGTGCCGCGGGCGATCACCTGCTGGGCGATGTTCCCAACCAGGAGGTCGCGCAGCCCGCCCGATCCGTGGGTGCACATCACGATCAGGTCCGGCGAGAACTCCCCCGCATGCTGCACGATCGAGCCCGCCACGTTGCTGACCTCGGCGGTGTGAACGTGCTGGTCTATGTGGATGCCGGCCGGGAAGCTGCGCCCGGCGAGCTGGTCCAGGTATGCGAGGGCCTCGTCGGGGTTGGTGAGGTGCCGCTCGCCGTGGATTTCTTGGGGAGCGTTTTTTTCGATCACGTGAATCAGGATGATGCTGGCTCCCAATTTTTCGGCCAGCGTGGATGCGACCGGTAAGGCGGCTTCAGCTAAGCTCGAGCCATCCAATGGTACCAGGATGTGCTGGAACATCGGTTCAACCTCCGACAAAAGTCTGGTAAATCAGGTAAATATTCAAAAAGACGATGAGCCCGGCCACCAGGCTGATCAGCAGGGTGGTGATCCAGCGGTTGGCCAGGATGCCCATGCGCTGCTTATCCCGGGTGAAAATGATCAGCGGGATGATCGCGAACGGCAGGCCAAAGCTCAGCACGACCTGGCTGATCACCAGGGTGCGGGTTGGATCCAGGCCCGAGATGATCACCGCCAGGGATGGGACGATGGTGATCATCCGCCGGATCCACACCGGGATGTGCCGCTGAAGGAAACCCTGCATGATCACCTGGCCGGCCATGGTCCCGACCGAGGAAGAAGAGAGACCGGAGGCCAGGAGCGAAACTGCGAAAATCCAGCTGGCTGCCGGGCCGAGCAAGGGCGCGAGGGTGGAATGGGCATCCTGGATGGTCGCCACATGCGTCATGCCCTTGTTGAAAAACGTGGTGGCTGCCATGATCAGCATGGACATGTTGATCAGGCTGGCGATCCCCATGGCGACCAGAACGTCTACGATCTCAAAGTGGAAGAGCCGCTTGAGCTGTTCCGGTTGCCTGACCACAATCCGGTCCTGGGTCAGCGCGGAATGCAGAAAAATCGCGTGGGGCATGACGGTTGCCCCGAGGATCCCGGCCCCTAAAAGGATGCTTTCCGGCCCGTTGAACTGCGGGACGAATGCATGAAAGGCAACGCTGCCCCAATCCGGCTTATCCTTGATCGTCTCGATCAGGTAGCTGACCGCGATCACGCTGACCATCCCGGTGATGATGGCTTCGAGCGGGCGGAAGCCGTAGCGCTCGAACCCGAGGATCAGGAAGGTGGCGATGGCGGTGAGAATCCCGGCCATCCACAGCGGGATGCCGAGCAGCAGGTTAAAGCCCAAAGCGGCGCCGAGAAACTCTGCCAGGTCGGTGGCCATGGCGACGATTTCCATCAGAGCCCACATGCCCACCACCACCCAATGCGGGAAGCGCTCGCGGCAGTGCTCGGCCAGGTTCTTGCCGGTGGCGATCCCCAGCTTCGCGGAAAGCGTCTGGATCAGCATGGCCATCAGGTTGCTCGCCAGGATGACCCACAGCAGGGTGTAACCGAACTGCGCGCCTCCCTGGATGTTGGTGGCAAAGTTGCCGGGATCCATGTAGGCAACGCTGGCGATCACGGCCGGCCCCATGAAGGGCAGCAGCCGGGCCAGAAACCCCTTTTTGCTTTTTCCGCTCAGGATTTCTGCGGCTGCGCTGACAGTCTTTGCATCACCCGAGCGGATGGTGGGTTCGATCTTATTTTCCGCCATGAGCTTTCCGTTGGACCCCATTCTTCCCGCTGGACCAGTACCCCGATCCCTCTTCCTTTATCGCGAAACCGGATGGGTTGCACTCATTATATCCAAATGTGTCTGGCTGGAGAAATATCCGGACGGAAAGGGGCACATATCAACTTCGCGGCCAATTTCTCGTTCCGGCCAGGCTGGGCGGTTTGCGAACCGCCCCCGGCTGGATGCACCAGGCTGGTTTCCCCCAAGAGTGAAATGCACCGGACGGAAAGCCGAAAGGGCCTGCCGGTCACTCGCGCGGTCCGGCTGCATCCATCGCCAGGGCAAGCGCGCCCAACACCCCCGCCCGGCTCCCCAGGGCCGGGGGAACGATATACTCTTCGATCCGATCGGTGATCTGCGGCGAGCGGACGTACCCGTTCAAAAGCTGCTGCGCCTCTTCCTGAATGAGCGGAAACAAGAGGGCCTGTTCCATCACCCCCCCTCCCAGGATAATCCGCTGCGGGGAGAGCATGTAGATCTGGTTGATGATGGCCAGGGCGAGATACCGGGCTTCCAGCGCCCAGGCGGGGGAGCTGGCCGGCAGCTTCTCAGCCGGGATGCCCCAGCGCGCCTGCATGGCCGGACCACTGGCGAGCCCTTCGAAGCAGTCGCCGTGGAAATGGCAGACGCCGGGAAAAGGATCCTGCTGGCGGTCGTGCGGGATCAACATGTGCCCGCCTTCGGGGTGGACCAGCCCGTGGACCAGCTTACCGGCGCACATTTCGCCCACGCCAATCCCCGTGCCGACCGTCATATAAATAAATTGAGTGAGGCCCCTGGCTGCACCCCATTTGTGCTCGCCATAAGCCGCCGCGTTGACGTCCGTGTCGAAAGCCACCGGCACGCGCAGCGCAGCCTTCAGGGGGCCGACAAAATCGGTCATCTGCCAGCCAGGCTTTACCGTTGAGGTGATGGTCCCGTAGGTAGGGGAACCGGGATACAGATCCACCGGTCCGAAAGACCCGACCCCGACCGCTGCCAGCGGATTTGTTTTTGCCTGCTCTCCGAAAAATTGGAGAACCTGGCCGAACGTCTCCGCGGGTGAGGTGGTAGGGATGCGAATTTCTGCCAGGATCTGGTCCGGCCCGCTGCCGACCAGGCAGTTGAATTTCGTCCCCCCCGCTTCGATCGCCCCGTAGACAGGCATGCCCTGCTCCATTTGGACAAGAATAGCGGGTGATTGACCGCTTGCCCGGATCGATCATACGGGATTTGTGGAAATTTGTCAAAGAAGATCATGTATAATTCCACGAAACCAAGATGAGAACCCAAATCATCCGCCTGGATGGATACGACGACGTCACCTCGGCCAGGGATAAGATCGGGATGCAAGCAGCCCGGCGGGTCCTGCTTGTCTGGCCCCGGGACAGCCAGCCGCTGCGCCGCAAGATGGATCTGGTTTTGCTCCAGCGCCGGGTTCGCGATCTGGGCGGTCAGCTGGC